>DAOVZA010000113.1 GCA_030635405.1 Desulfocapsa sp. | reverse complement strand
TCGAACTCTCACAGTCATACGACCGAGGGATTTTAAGTCCCTTGCGTCTACCAGTTCCGCCATTCGGGCATGCACTTTCTTTAACATAGAGCTGATTTGTTTGTCAATTGGAGATTGCTTAGTTTTTCAGGTTCTTCAGGTGTTACAGACTATTATTATACTGATAATTTCTGTATACATCAGCAGAACCATACAACTCTCACGCCCGAACAATCACCCAAGTTATCTCAAATATCTTCTGAAAGGTCTACCAGAGGTCTACCAGAATGAGAGATACAATCACCACTAAAACATTACTGAGCTAACAATCGCATTCCAAGCCTTGCTTCATAAGTACATGTGTACCTTCATAGATAGGATGCTAGAGCTAAGAATCAAAGTTTATCCAACCTATACTTCTCTTAGAGTTCCAGCATCTCAGAAGGACGTGATTAATGAAGGAGTTAAGGAAGGCCTTTACTATCAATGGCATTGAGCCTGTTATTCATGAAGAGTAGAGCAATTACTAGATTTTTTTATGGAGAACTTCCAATACTACCGTCCCTTAGATGTGATATACAAACATGCAAAGTTGTATAATTATGCAAGCCATTCCTCTGCATCCTGCATTCTTGTGAAAACCTTGACAGCATACGGCAAGAGATATGCCTGATCCATCCAGAAGACTCCCATTGCTTCCGAAAAGCCAGATGGGGTCACGATAGCAGTTTTTGTTCTTGAGTACGTTTTTGGATATCTGAGCATGACCTCATTGACAACCTTGTCCAGTTGATCATGACTTATAAGCAATATACAGTTTGTAAAATCCCAAACATCATTCATGCTCTGGTAGTCATCTCTTGCGAGCTCCTCAGCTATAGCATTCTTAATATCTTGGTATGTTGCTTCCCCTTCCAATGATACAAGTAAATATCCTGATTCTTTGATTATGGTATGCATTCTTTATCCTCGTGCATGATGCCTAAGTATATTGTTAAGTCTTTTCTATTTCTTCTATAAAATCTACAATATCTGCTGTTGCCTTTTTGGTGTTCAATTCTAAAAAAGTATGGACGCATCCCTGACAATATTTTTCATTTCACGTACCGCCTGATCAAGTCCAACAAATATAGCACGAGCAATAATTGCATGACCAATAGAAAGCTCCTCAATGGTATCAAGGGCTGCAATTCGCGCAGTTGTCTGATAATCAAGACCATGCCCTGCATTTACTCGTAATCCCATTTGGTAAGCTTCTTCAGCAGCAGACATAATTAGCTGATATTCTTTTTCTCGTTCAATCTCACTTTTCGCATCACAATATCGTCCAGTATGCAGCTCAACATAGGTAGCACCAATTGCATGAGCAGCTTTAACCTGCTTTGCTTCTGGATCAATAAAAAGTGAGACAGGAATTCCAGCTTTATCCATACGATTTATGGTTTTTGCAAGTTTTTTCTTTTGTCCTGAGACATCAAGCCCTCCTTCCGTGGTAAGTTCCTGCCGTTTTTCAGGAACCAGAGTCACCATGTCAGGCTTGATATCGAGTGCTATATTTATGATTTCCTTGTTAGCACCCATCTCAAGATTCATTCTGGTTTTTATAGTTTCCCGAAGCAGACGAATATCACGATCATTAACATGTCGTCTGTCTTCTCGCAGATGGACAACAATACCTGCCGCCCCTGCAAGTTCACAAATGGCAGCTGCTGCAACAGGATCAGGCTCATTAATACCACGAGCATTGCGTACGGTTGCGACGTGATCAATTTTGATAGCTAAATGTGTCATTTGACTACTCCTGAAGTTTTGTATTTTTTTTATAAGTTTCTTTTCAAGATTCCACATGGCATGGGCTTCTTTTTCAGATCTTTCGTGATCATAGCCAAGAAGATGTAATAATCCATGTGTCAGCAACCATGTAAGACGGTCATGCAACGAGACATTCAAGTCTTGAGCCTCTCTAAGGGCAGTCTCGACTGAAACAATTATATCGCCAAGCTCTTTCACAGGAATTGAACTGCTGATAGTAAAGGGATCGCCCTCTTCTGAAAAAGGAAATGATAACACATTTGTAGGCCCAGGTTTTTCCCTGTAATGGCTGTTTAACCAGCTGATTTCTTCATCGTCTACAAGAAGAATAGAAACATCATGGTCTGTTATTCGAAGCTCTCGCAAAAGGGTCAGAACACGTCTTTGAAGAAGTTTTAAATTAATTCTAAATTCTGAAATATCATAGTTAAGTGTGAAATGAGCACCCATATTAAATCTTCTTATTTACCATTTGAATTGGTTTCATAGGCACCAATAATTTTTTGCACAAGTGGGTGGCGTACCACATCCTGTTTTGTGAAATTACAAAACTTTATTTCATCAATTTTTTGGAGAATATTTTTAACATGAAGAAGTCCGGATTGGTCGGAACGTGGTAGATCAACCTGTGTAACATCACCGGTAATTACGGCAGCAGAATCAAAACCGATGCGGGTAAGAAACATCTTCATCTGCTCTCGCGTAGTATTTTGTGCTTCATCAAGAATAATAAAAGCATCATTTAATGTTCGCCCCCGCATAAAAGCAAGTGGAGCTATTTCAATAATCCCCTGTTCTATATAATCAGCACTTTTCTCAGCACCAAGCATATCGGTCAAGGCATCATAGAGTGGACGCAAATAGGGATTTACCTTCTCGGCAAGATCCCCTGGGAGAAATCCTAATTTCTCACCAGCCTCGACTGCTGGCCGTGTCAAAATTATTGATCGAACCTGTCCGGTACTAAGCGCTGAAACAGCCATGGCAACAGCAAGATACGTTTTTCCTGTACCTGCAGGGCCAATTCCAAATACAATATCATTGTATCTTATGGCATCAATGTAGAGTTTTTGATTCTGTGTTTTGGGAGAAATAATACGATTTTCAGCCGTCACATACACCTTATCAAGAAAAATCTTAGCAAGGTTTGCTCTGGGAGTGGCTTCAAGAACACGAAGCCCAAAGGCGAAGTCAGAACTGTAAATTTTAAAGTCTTTCGTGAGTAGATCATAAAACTGTTCAAGAAGATCAACAGTCAAATCAACTTCATGTTCGAGGCCGATGATATGAACACCATTTCCTCGAACATGAATAGTAACACCTATATTCTGCTCAACCAGTTGGAGATTTTTGTTTAACTCTCCATACAGGATACCGGCCTGATGGTAATCTGGAAAGCTCAGGTCTCTGCTTATCTGGTTGTTTGCCATTTCTAATTGGCCTTTTTGGCAGCAAGTTCCTCATCAATGAGTTTTTGAATAGCCTCTAAGGTCCTGCTTTTTAATTTAATACCATTTATGAAAATGGTCGGAGTGCCTGTTACACCGGCATCTTTAGCATCTTTCAGATCCCTGGCAAGTTTTTGTTTAATTGCAGGAGATGCCAAATCTTTTTTGAAGGTTTCAATGTTTAAACCGAGTTTGTTAGCTATCCCATTAATTGCTGCCGGGCCAAGTTTTGGCGATGAAGCAAACAATTCATCATGAAATTCCCAGAATTTGCCCTGTTCCCCTGCAGCAAGCGCTGCAAGTGCACTGGGCACTGCAAATTTGTGGAACCCCAATGGCATATTTTTAAAAACGATTTTAACATTATCTGGATTATGCTCGAGCACCTGCTCGAGAAGCGGCACAGCTTTGCCGCAATGAGGTCATTCAAAATCCGTAAAAACGGCAAGAGTCACCGGAGCATCTATTTTACCAAGGAAAGGAGAACCAGCAGTATTAACGCTTACAACAAAATCAACTGCAATATCAGTGAAACTATTGTCTTTCTGGTTGATTAAGTAGAGTTTTTCTCCTCGTGGGGCAATATCTATGGCAGAGACGCCATCTTGCACGTCAATCTTGCCCTCAAGTTCACCAGCGGAGGTATAAATTAAGACCTGCTCTTGATTTGTGAGTATAAAAACTTTTTTTCCATCAAGTGAATATACGATATCAAGAGGTTTAGCTGGAAGCTTCCAGGTGTTTTCAACCTGAATCTGAACCTTTGCAGATCCGACTCCTCCGACATTCGCTAATGCCGAAGAGCTTGAAAAAGAAAGCATAAGTATGGCACAGGACACAATACACTGTTTATACGTCATTTTTTCCTCAATAGAGTGTGAAATTAAAAAAACCATTTTGTTTTAAACATCCATAGATGATAGAAATAGTCATCTATTTACAATCAAAAAGATAATAGTCTCTGTATGTTTCTTTGGCAAGGTACAGGTGTGTAATTGATACCTGCATTTGATTTAAAAATGAAAACAATTGAAGTTTTTTTGCATTATCGTACTCAACAGCCTTGACTGTAGTGAAATTGTGAATTATTTACTATCTGATTGTCAAATTCTTCTTTGATGAATGAAGTCTAGTTTTAGATGTAAATGCGAGGGTGGCGGAATTGGTAGACGCACTGGTCTTAGGAACCAGCGCCTTGTGCATGGGGGTTCGAGTCCCCCCTCTCGCACCATTACATCTCTACAGGATTCAATATTTTCTAAAAAATTATACTATATAAAAAAGTGTTCTGGCTAACTCATATTGTCAGGCTAACAATTTATAAAGGATGGACAGAATGGATGTAGTTGTAGAAGATGTTAATGCGCTTACAAAAAAAATCACCATTACCCTCCCCAAAAAAGGTGTGCAGAAAGACCTTGAAAAAGCCTACGGCAAATTACAGCGTGAGACCAAAATAAAAGGTTTCCGTCGCGGTAAGGTTCCTCGTACTGTAATTATCAAACATTACCAGGGACAGGTACAGGCTGAAGTTGGTGAAAAGCTCGTTCAAGCAAGCTATTTTGACGCCATTGAACAGGAAAAAATTGATCCTGTTGTCCATCCAGATATTTCTGATCCAGTTTTCAACGAAGACGGAACATTTACCTTTGTCGCCAATATCGACATCAGGCCGGAATTTGAGCTAGGTGATTATAAAGGTATAGAAGTCGAAAACATTTCCCATGAAGTAAGCGATGCTGCTGTTGAAGTAGAAATTGGCGAACTTTGTCGGGATATGGCTCCGCTTAAATCAGTTGGTGATCGTGTGATTGAAGAAGGCGATGTTATTGTTGTTGATTTTGAAGGTTTCAACAACGGCAAAGCCATGAAAGAGGTCAAAAACGAAAACTACTCCGTTGATGTTGGAGCTGGAAAACTTAGCCCTGAGTTTGAAGAAAAACTTGTCGGTATGAAAAAGGGTGAAGAAGCTAGCCATGAAGTAGAATTCCCAGCTGAATATGTCAACCCAATTTTAGCCGGTAAAAACGTAGAATTTAGAGTTAAAATCAATGATGTTAAAGAACGTGTTCTTCCTGAAATGAACGATGAGTTCGCTAAGGATGTTGACGAAAAGTACACAAACCTTGATGAACTGAAAAAAGATATCCGCGAGAAACTTCAAAAAGAAAAAGAGAAAAAAGCAGAAGGTGATCTGACTGACCGTGTAATGTTAAAATTACTCGAAGGACATGTTTTTGATGTTCCGGAAAGACTCGTTCGTTTTGAAGTTGAAGAGATGGTTAAGAATACAGAAAAAACTCTTGAACAGCAGGGTATGAACCTTGAGTCCGCCGGTATCAATCGCGATGAACTCAAGGAACAAAGTAAAGAAACCGCAGAAAAACGTGTGCGTGGCGATTTTATCCTAAAGAAAATTGCTGATACTGAAGATATTAAAGTTAAGGACGAAGATCTCGATCGTGCCTTTAAGCGCATTGGTGATCAGTACAATATGCCCATTGCTCAGGTTAAAGAGTTCTTCCAGAGTCGTGACGACCTGCTCCCCTTTATGAATGAAATTCTCAACGAGAAGATTCTCACCTTTCTCCGAGATAATGCTACATTTGTAGATGCGGTCGAGCCAGAGACCAAAGCGGAAGAAAAACCGAAAGAAGATAGTGCTGAGTAATAACACAGCAGAAAAATCTGCTTACCATACGTATTAACTAATGCGACTGCATTTGCCTGGAAGGCTTTTGCAGTCGTCTTTATTTGAAGGAGAGTAAAATGAATCTTGTACCCATGGTTGTGGAACAAAGCCCTCGCGGCGAACGTTCCTTTGATATTTACTCAAGACTACTAAGGGAAAGAATAATTTTTCTTGGAACTTCAGTTGGCGACGACGTCACAAGCTCAATTGTCGCCCAGCTTCTTTTTCTTGAAGCAGAAGATCCTGACAAAGATATAACATTCTACATCAATTCCCCCGGTGGCTCCGTCACCGCAGGTCTTGCAATCTACGACACCATGCAATATGTCAAATGTGATATCGTTACACTTTGTATGGGCCAGGCTGCATCAATGGGAGCATTGCTTCTTGCTGCAGGCACTGAAGGAAAACGCTATGCGCTACCAAATTCCCGAATTATGATCCATCAGCCAATGGGTGGAGTTTCCGGGCAGGCATCCGATATTGAGATCACCGCCCGGGAGATCCAGAAATTAAAAAAGGAATTATACGAGATCATTGCTGTTCATTCAGGACAGAAATATGATAAGGTATGGAAGGATTCAGACCGTGATTACTGGATGACTGCAGAAGAAGCCAAAAAATACGGAATGATCGATGAAGTGCTTTTAAAGAACAAAAAATAATTTTTACCGTATAAACCTTTTCCAAAGTATAAGATCAGATTATGGCAAAGGAAGTTGACAGATGTTCATTTTGCGGACGGCTTAAGGCCGAAACCAATGTCCTCATTGCAGGCCTTGAAGGCCACATTTGTGACCTGTGTGTTGAACAGGCTCAGGCCATCGTGCGGGAGGAAATGTCTTCGAAACACGAACTACGGCTCGGTGACATTAAAGTCCTGAAACCTGCAGAGATCAAGAAATACCTTGACCAGTATGTGATCGGGCAGGAAGATGC
>DAOVZA010000277.1 GCA_030635405.1 Desulfocapsa sp. | reverse complement strand
TGTTCATGGTTTGACGAGCGTATCCATGGCGGTTTCGGAATAATGATGGATGATGTTATCGCAGGTATTTATGCTCTTATCAGCCTGCAACTTCTTTGGATGATAGGAACTAAAATCAGTGGATGACCTAATTTTTAGGACAGGTTCCAATAAAAGTGCACCCTGAAGTCACATAACGAACTGTGTTATTGTTTGGTAATGGTTAAATCATTCCGTTGTAAAGAAACCAAAAAGATCTTTGGTAGAAAGTTTTCCAAAAAACTATCGACAAGTATTCAAGAAAATTCCCGGAAAAAGCTGGTTATCCTGGATGCAGCGACATCAATAAATGATTTAAGGATTCCTCCTGTAAACAGGCTTGAGGAATTAAAAGATAACCGAAAAGGACAACACAGTATAAGGATTAATAATCAATGGGGAATTTGTTTTGAGTGGAAAAATGGTAATGCCTACAATGTCGAAATTGTTGATTACCATTAACCAGTACTTTTTCACTAAAACAGTTACCTTTCACCTCAAGAACTGGGGCTAAAATGAAAAAACAAATATTACCACCAATTCATCCAGGAAAAATCCTGCTTGAAGAATTTCTTGAACCACTTGATATTTCTCAGTATCGCTTAGCAAAAGATACCTCAGTGTCTCCAAGAAGAATAAATGAAATTGTTCATCAAAAAAGATCCATCACTGCAGATACGGCTCTTCGTCTTGGCATATTTTTTAATATGTCACCTCACTTCTGGATGAATCTACAAAGCCGTTATGAGATTGAGAAAGCTGAAGATTTGTTAAAAAACAAACTCAAAAAAGAAGTCCACCAATTCAAAATGACACAAAAGCAACAAACTGAAGTCACCATATAAATTACGAAATCCTGAGCTAATTGGGTAGTTCTGGGTTGTTTTCCTTCAGCCCCACAACTACGAAGCATTCATCTTTTTGATACACCTGACAACCAGACCGGGTAAATTCCTTAACCTTTTCCTTCATACCTGTGTTCATTACATCTTCATCCCCCATATCAAGTGACTTGGCATATTCTCGCACTTCATGAGATATCTTCATGGAACAAAACTTTGGCCCACACATTGAACAGAAATGAACCACTTTAGCATTGGGATGCGGCAGAGTTTTATCATGAAAGTCCACGCTGATTTCACGCATAGCCACCTTTATGTCATGCAGTTTTCCAGGAAGAGGAAAGCTCTGCTGGAATCAGCAGAATCGGGTAATACAATTTTCATTCACTTTCCTTACGACTTAATTACAAGTGTCAGGTTCAAGGGGTCTACTCTCAGCCGATGATTCAGGCACCCCCAAGTTTTCACTCTTTACTTTTTAAATTTTTTTAAACATCCCACCAGTTATGAAAATGATGCACTGGACCGTGCCCATTTCCAATCCTTATCTCAGAACCACCCTGTAAAGCCCCATCTATGTACTGTTTGGCCTCTTGTACCGCAACTGAAAGATCCTTACCTTTAGCCAGATTGGCTGCAATCGCAGAAGAAATGGTACAGCCGGTTCCATGACTGTTGAGGGTGTCAACTCGAGGGCTTTCAAGTTCAAGAGTTTCTCCACTTGATCGATCATAGAGAAGATCCACACTGATATCTCCTTTTAGCGCGCCTCCCTTAAGAAACACTCGATCACAACCAAAGGCAGCAAGGTCCCGACAGGCATCTGGCATCTGCAACTGCTCTTTCACCTCTCTATCAAGTAAAATAGAGGCCTCAGCAAGGTTTGGAGTAATAATTGTCGCCAATGGAAAGAGATAATCCTTTAGAGCCTGGACTGCATCATCCTGAAGAAGTTTATCACCGTTTCTGGTCACCATGACAGGATCTAAAACGATAACAGAGGTGTCATATTGCTGTAAACTTTTGGCCACGGTTTTGATCACTTCAGGAGAATGAAGCATACCAATTTTCACAGCATCTGCGCCAATATCACTCATCACCGCATCAATCTGAAGAGCAATGAATTCAGGTGGTACCGCTTGAATACCAGTCACACTCACCGTGTTCTGAGCAGTCAGTGCGGTAATCACTGACATGCCATAGCAACCAAGTGCTGAAAATGTTTTCAGATCAGCCTGTATTCCTGCTCCACCACCACTATCAGATCCGGCAATGGTCAGTGCTCTAAAGTAGCTTTTCATTATGTATTTTCTCTTTTACCAGGTATGAATCAGATCAACTGCCTTCACTGGTTTCTCAATCAAACCATGTTTAAGGGAGAAATCAGCAAATCGCTGCCAGTTTTCAGCATTAGATCCTCCAGGAGTTGCATAAAAAGGAAGAGTCAGGTGAAAAGCATCAGTTTCAACACGTGCATCAGCTTCAGGTAAAGCCTTGAGATATGTTTGTAAGGCTTCTTCAGGATGCTCTCTCATGTAGGCTGTTGCTGTTTCCACTGCCTGAATGAAGTTTTTAATACTCTCTTCTTTTGCTTTTAAAGTGTTTGCACCGCAAACGAAAATGAGTTCCTCGTAATCAGGGATACCATATTTCTCTAACTCGAAGTAATCAGCCTCAAGATTCTGATGCGCCATGGTCACTGTTTCATAGGTTTTAAAAGGTCCCATCACAGCATCTACGTTCCCTGCAACAAGTGCTGGAACAATGGTAAAACCAACATTTATAGCCTCGTAATTCTCCACTCCGTTAATTGACATAAATGCCTTAAGCATTACATCCATAAGCCCTGGAACAGTGTAACCAATCTTCTTTCCTTCAAGATCCTTTGGTGTTTTAATTTTTTCATTTTTCAGAAATAAAAGAGTGGTCAGTGGGTGTTCAACAAGTCGTCCAATCACTTTAACATCAAGGCCTGCTGAAGCAGCGATGATTGTTTGTGGTTCGTAGGATACAGCCATATCCACGTTGCCAGAAGCTGCGAGTTTAAGACCATCTGCAGTTTCTGAAGGTGAAATAATCTCAACTTCCAGTCCCTTTTCTTTAAATAATCCTCTTTCTTGTGCCACATAGATTGGCAAATGATCAATATTGGGGAACCAATCCAGCATCAGGCTTAATTTCTGGGCCGAGACCGAATTAGCGCATAAAAGAAATACGCAGACGACAAGTCCAGCAAACATTTGTTTATTCATAACTTCATTTCCTATTGTAAAATTTAATAAGTTCGTAAAAAGATCAAATTTGACAAACTCGTAAAAAGTTAAAATCTAAGATGGGTTTGTAAAAAACTTCATATTCGAGGCGCGAAAAATTCAAATAATTTCAGCGTACTAAGGTACGTTGAAATGATTTGAATTTTGTAGCAACGAAGAAGATGAAGAGTTTTTACGAATCCATCAAATTTGTTGATTATTTTTCCAATAAATACTCTTCTTTTCCAGCCAGCTCACGCTATACCAGAGCAACAGCCCCATGAGTGACAGCCATAATATAACAGCAAAGACCAGATCAACTTTCAAACGGGCGTTGGCCTGTATCATTAAAAACCCTAAGCCCTTTTGCGCCCCAACCCATTCGCCAATGACTGCTCCGATGGTTGCCACCGTTACACCTACACGCAAGCCTGCAAAAAAATGTGGCAAAGCCCAGGGCCAGTAGAGCAGACGCATTGTCTGCCAGAATCCTGCTCCCATAAGACGAAACAAAACCCTGAATTCACGATCACAGCCTTTAAAGCCTTCGAGCAGACTTACGGTGATGGGAAAGAAAATGATAATTGCAGCCATCAGAATCTTTCCAGCCATTCCATAACCCAGCCACACAACAAGCAAAGGAGCTAAAGCAAAAACAGGTATGGCCTGCGAGGCTACAAGAAAAGGTGAAAGAGCCTTTTCAAGCCAGGGCCAGGCAAACATGCCCATGGACAGTGGGATAGCAACAGCCAGCGCCAAAGCTATTCCACCAATAATCTCCATGCCAGTAACCAGAGCATGGGGCAAAATGAGAGGGGCTT
>DAOVZA010000288.1 GCA_030635405.1 Desulfocapsa sp. | reverse complement strand
GGTGCTGGTGGGCCAGCGAACGTTTTAAAAGAGCTTGTTGAGCATTCCGGCGGATATATCGAAATTCGTAAAATGCGGGTGGGTGATCCCACCATGTCCGTACTTGAAATCTATGTGGCGGAGTATCAGGAACGAAATGGTTTTCTGATCAGCCCTGAAAATATCGAACAGTTTCAGGCTATCTGTGATCGTGAAAAAGTGGGCTGTGAGGTTCTTGGTGAAGTAACTGGAGATCTCCAGTTTGTGGTTCGTGATGAACTTGATGGCTCAACTCCTGTGGATATCGATCTTTCAGAGTTACTTGGTGATATCCCGGTTAAAACATTTGAAGATACTCGTTTAAATCCGCAGTTGCAGCCATTGGAATTACCTGCTGATCTGAGTGTTGCCGATGCTCTTCATGATGTATTGCGACTGGTTTCAGTCGGTTCTAAACGGTTTTTAACAAATAAGGTTGATCGTGCAGTTACGGGGCTTGTTGCTCAACAGCAATGTTGTGGACCGTTACAGCTCACGGTGAGTGATGTGGCGGTGGTTGCTCAGTCTCATTTTAGTATGAGTGGTGGTGCAACAGCCATTGGTGAGCAGCCAATTAAGATGCTGGTTGATCCTGCAAAGGGTGCGCGCATGGCGGTTGGTGAGTCGTTAACTAATCTTGTATGGGCAGCAATTGATGACCTTGAACAGGTTAAATGTTCTGCAAACTGGATGTGGGCGCCAAAACTTCCCGGTGAAGGTGCGGCACTTTTTGATGCGGCAAAGGGGATGTGTGATGCCATGATCGCTGTTGGTATGGCGGTTGATGGAGGAAAGGACAGTCTTTCCATGGCCACCATGGTTGGTGATGAGACAGTGAAATCACCTCGTGAACTGGTTATATCGGCCTATGCGGCCATGAGTGATATTAATAAGGTGGTGACGCCCGATTTAAAACGAGCGGGTAGTTCGTCACTGCTTTTCATCGATCTTGGTACTGGTCACAATCGTTTGGGTGGCTCAGCCCTTGCTCAAACAAGATCCCGTCTTGGTGACGATTGTCCAGATATGGATGATCCAAAGGCTGTAAAGAACGCCTTTCTTGCGGTTCAGGAAGCCATTGGGAAGGGCTTGATAACAGCAGGGCATGACCGAAGTGATGGCGGGTTAATAACCACCGTTCTTGAGATGGCGTTTTCTGGGAACTGTGGTTTGGACCTTGATGTCCAGACAACAGATTCTGCCCTGGAGACCCTGTTTTCGGAGGAGTTAGGGCTTGTACTTGAATGTGATGATAGCAAACTGAGTGATCTGCAACAGGTCCTTACAGGCCATGATGTTGCTTCGGTACTGCTGGGGAAAACCTTGAAGGAGAAGCAGGTTACAATTCGTGTCAACGGAGAAACAGCATTGGATGCTGACATGCGTAAACTTCGTGAAACATGGGAAGAGACGAGTTATCAACTTGAACGGCTTCAAGTGGATCCTGATTGTGCTGATCAGGAAAAGAAAAATTGCTATGATCGTAAAGGGCCATCCTATAATCTCAGTTTTACACCAGAGCCAGCACCCGCAGAACTCCTGAAAAAGAGTGATAAACCTAAAGTCGCCATTCTTCGTGATGAGGGGTCTAACTCAGATCGTGAGATGAGTTCCGCATTTTACGCCGCAGGTTTTGAGCCATGGGATATTACCATGAGCGATCTTCTCGCTGGCCGAATAACACTCGATGGCTTTAGGGGCCTTGCTGCAGTCGGAGGCTTTTCCTACGCCGATGTTCCTGAATCTGCAAAGGGCTGGGCCGCCACCATACGATTCAATGACACTTTACAGAAGATGTTTCGTGAATTTTATGAGCGTTCCGACACCTTTAGCCTCGGAATATGCAATGGCTGTCAGTTGTTTGGTCTTCTTGGGCTTGTTCCATGGCAGGATATAGAGGCGGAGAAACAGCCTCGATTTGTTCATAATCTTTCAGGTCGTTTTGAGTCTCGTTGGAGCACTGTAAAAGTCGGGAAAAGTCCGGCATTGATGTTGAAAGGAATGGAAGATCTGGTCTTTGGTATCCATGTGGATCATGGAGAAGGACATCTCACTTTCCCCGATGAAGCAGTAAAAGAACGGGTGCTTGCAGAAAATCTGGCACCACTCTGTTATGTCGATGATGAGGGCAACGCCACTGAATCCTATCCCTTTAATCCAAATGGTTCTCCTGGTGGTCTTGCCGGACTTTGTTCTCCAGATGGCCGTCACCTTGCCATGATGCCTCATCCTGAACGGGTATTTCTGGCCTGGCAGGCACATTACCTGCCAGAGGACATGAAGGATTTACAGGTTTCACCATGGATGCAGATGTTCCGCAATGCCTATGACTGGTGCATGGTTTAATCTGTGAAATCAGTCGAGTAGGCTACGTAGGGTGGCAAGGTTATCCCTGTCTTCCTGGAGATCTTTGCCCTTCGGAGTCTCAAGCGTCATGGGGTGGTTAGCAAAACGAGGATCGTTTAAAAGGTTACGAAAACCTTCGAGCCCTATTTCGCCTTGTCCGATATGTTCGTGCCGGTCCACTCTGCATTCCAGACCTTTTTTGGAATCATTAAGATGGAAAAACTTAATCCGATCTATGCCCACCCATTTGTCAAATTCAGCCATGGTGGCCTGGTAGCTTTCTGGACTGCGGATATCATAGCCTGCAGCAAAAATATGGCAGGTATCAACACAGACACCAAGTTTTTCTTCATATTTTGAACCATTGATCATTGCTCCAAGTTCTTCAAAACGATAACCAAGTCCGGTACCCTGTCCTGCGGTTGTTTCAAGCAGTATTGTTACATCGTTATCGGCAAGTTCCAGTGCCAGGTCAAGGTTTTCGATAAACCTGCTAATTCCAACCTCAACACCATCCCCACCATGGGATCCGGGATGCATAACCACCGATGGAATGTTCAATAGCTCGCATCGTTTCAATTCATCAGCAAAAGCTGCAATGGATTTTTTAATAAGATCGGGCTTTCCAGATGCCAGGTTGACCAGATAGGATGCGTGGGAGGTAACGGGCATGTTCGAACACTTTGCCCATTCTGCAGCAAAAAGCTCCTGCTCCTCTTCTGTGAGTGGTTTTGGACTCCACTGGCGCTGGTTACGGGTAAATATTTGCAGGGCTTCTCCACCCACATCTTGTATTCTGTCAAAGGCAAGCTGTAGTCCGCCTGCGACGGATTCATGTGCTCCAAGTAACGGCATTAAGGTTGTTTCCTGTGTTGAAATTTTGATTTTTTCTATAAAAAGGTTATAATAAGTGTAGTAACCGTGGGTTAATTTTTAAGGATAGAAGGATATCATGTCAGGATCATCATCAGCCGCAGCTCCATCCATGAGTCGTATACATGTGAATAGCCATAATACAAATACACGCACTGATGAGGCCGCAGGACGAAGAGCCGAGAAACGATCCCGCTATGAGCAATCGCAGGCAGAAGCAGCTCAGGTTGCAAAGCAAGTCCTTGGAATTGAGACTGTTACGGATAGAGCCATGGCAAATTTTGGTCGTATTAATGTATATGCCTAATCGGTCTTTTTGGTCATTGTTGCTTCGTAACTTTTATTCGTGAATTTTAGAATCTGCTCCCGATAGTATTGCCCCTCTGCAGGATCTGTATAGATTGCCTGCTTTTCTGTTTCGATAGCTTTTTCATTATAACCATTTGCCCAGTAAGCGGTGGCTAGCGTATCCAGTACATGTCCTGCCGGTATGTAACGTGCTGCAGAACGTGCCATCTCAAGTGCCAGTGCCGGGTCTCTCAGCGACAGGTCATCACTTGTCAAAAGTAGCCAGGCCAGATTGTTGAGTAGTTTTGGATT
>DAOVZA010000086.1 GCA_030635405.1 Desulfocapsa sp. | reverse complement strand
TCATTGCAGCCAGCACCTACTGCTACCTTTTCACTCGGTAAGAAATCCTATAAATGGGGAAAGGGGTATGCATGGAATCCGGTTGGATTTTTAAATCGTCGTAAGGATCCTAATAATCCTGAGGATGCACTCGAAGGCTATGTGACCTTTGAAGGTGATTTCATTAAAAGCTTTCAGGGTGCCCTGCAAACTGCAGCAATAACTATGGCAGTGCTACCGGTATATGAAGATGTTAACGATGATTTTGGTGAAGAGGATAATGTCAATTTTGCAGCTAAACTGTACTTATTATATAGAGACATAGACGTTGATTTTGTACTTTTAGCAGGTGATAGTCGGCCGGATCGTTTTGGCGTGGATTTCTCTACTAATCTTGCCACCAATTTTGAAATCCATGGTGAAGCTGCCTACACATCAAACCTTAGAAAGATAATGCTTGAGGAAGACAATTCCTCAACCTTTATAGAAAAAGATGTTTTTTCAAGTTTGCTTGGAATTCGTTATCTCTCAGAGAAAGATGTCACATCTATTGTTGAGTATTATTACAATGGTGGTGGGTATAGTGAAGATGAGCTGGGTCGTTTCTATCAACTGGCTGAAACTGGCCTGGCAGAGAGTGATGATGCAGAGTCTGTCCTTTTGGATAGGGCAAGAGAGATTAGCCTGAGGGGATATGGTCAGCCACAGCCCGGTCGTCACTATCTGTATGCCAAGGTTAGTCAGAAGGAACCCTTTGATATGCTCTATTTTACTCCTGGTATTACGGCAATTGTTAATCTTGAGGATCAAAGCTATTCCATTACTCCTGAAGCTGTATACACCGGAATCACTAATTGGGAATTTCGTTTGAAGTTTTCAGTCATTGATGGTGACAAACATACTGAATACGGTGAAAAGGTTAATTCAAACAAAGTTGAATTGAGGGCACGTTATTTCTTTTAACATGCTTTTTATCGGTAGTATTCTTCATTAAAAAAGGCCAACCGGAATCATCTGGTTGGCCTTTTTAAGTTTAGCTTATGGTGTTTGTTGTTCAATTAACTCCATGCTGAAGAACGAACAACTTCCAGGAGCTCCTCTTTTGTTTTGGTAGAAAGAGCTATAGTATACTTTGCATCATCACTGGGATAATCTCTCGACAATCGATCAAATATCTATTCATAGTCCATTCCTCCGATATTTATATTTTCTCCAGCTCATCAATTGTTTTATCAGACTCAGTGTCTCCTGTATTCACAGTACCTTTTGGCTCAAACATGAGTACATGAACTTCCTCTTCTGCAACGGGCATATGCTCCACACCCTTTGGAATAATTATAAACTCTCCTTCTTCCAGTATAATATCCTTGTCTCGTAACTTTATGGTCAGAGAACCTTTGATTACTGAAAAGAGTTCATCTTCATTTTCATGCTGATGCCAAACAAATTCACCTTTAAGCTTTGCTATCTTAACATATTGGCCGTTAAGCTCGCCGAGGATCTTTGGTTCCCAATGGTTTGTGAAGAGTGAAAACTTATCAGCCAGGTTTATTTTTTTCATATGATTCTCCTTGTTGTCATTGCCTGTCAATTCAAAACTGTTTTGATTACGTCAACTTGTATTAAATGGCACTTTACCACACCTATCCACAAGTATTGCAACATATGTGTTGGTCGAAAACTACATAAATTAAGACATGTGCCACATGTTTGTAGCTTGTCGATTTAGCTCGCAACACATGTGCTGCGGTTTCTTTTTTGTGTGGTGTGGCGACTATTATCACGTTATATAGGTATGTTACAATAGTTTTAAAAATATGTTCATTGTTTTTGGTGAAACTGGCATCCTTCCTGCTACATAGAAAGCAAGAAAACGAAAGAGTTTAGCAACTGAAACCAAAACGGAGGACACCATGACTACAAATACAAATACAACAACCGCAACAAAAATTGAAGCTGGATACGAAACTTCAACATTTGCTCTCGGCGCAGGAATGACCATGGCTGCCCTCGTTGGAATCTGGGGATTTGCCTGTCTTACAAGCGCAATGATCAGCATAGGACCTTTGAATGTTGTTAAAGGTTACTTAACAGCAGTAATTGGCTAATAATTAAAATAAATCTCAAGAATATAAACGAAGACGAAAAAGGATATCACAATGAAACAGAATACAAAAAATACTACAAGCTCAAGAATAATACTCGCCGCCGGTTCCATGATGTGTCTCTGGGTTGGAGCAGCTCTTGTAAGTGCACTTTCTTCAGTAGGTTGGTCAGTAAGTGAGCTTGCCGGACAATATATGGTAGCAATCGGAATGGTAAAACCACTTCATACACTGGTTGATTATTACACCCATATAAAAGGTATTGAGTATCTGATTTGGGTAGCCTTCTCTGTTGCCTTCCCAGTCTTCTTTAAATTTGTAAACAAGGCTCCTGCAAAAGCTGCTGCTGTAAAATAGAAAAAAACGAATTAAAAAGGGGAATACACCCTTAAAATATGAAACCTCACTGTTATCGAATTCGATAACAGTGAGGTTTTTTTATTTGCAGAGAAAAGAGAAGAAAAAAAAGGGTCTTATGTCTGAACGGATTGAGCCTGAATGGCAGTGATAGCCACGGTATTAATAATATCTGTCACAAGACAGCCACGGCTAAGATCATTGACTGGTTTTTTGAGTCCCTGTAAAACCGGACCTATAGCCACAGCACCAGATGATCGTTGTACGGCTTTGTAAGTGTTGTTGCCGGTATTCAGATCAGGGAAAATAAAGACCGTAGCATGTCCTGCAACGAGGCTGTCTGGCATTTTTGTTTTGGCCACTGAGAGATCAATTGCAGCATCGTATTGAATTGGTCCTTCAATCAGTAAATCAGGCCGTTTTTCACGGGCGAGTTCTGTCGCCTTCCGTACTTTTTCTACATCGACTCCTTTTCCAGATGCTCCAGTGGAGTAGGAGAGCATGGCAACTTTCGGTTCAATTCCAAAAGTTGCAGCAGTATCGGCAGATGATAGTGCAATTTCTGCAAGTTGAGCGGCATTTGGATCTGGGTTTACGGCACAATCACCATAAACAAGAACTCTGGTATCCAGGCACATAAGAAATACAGAGGAGACAACAGATATTCCTGGAATAGTCTTGATAATCTGAAGAGCTGGGCGAATGGTGTCGGCCGTTGTGTGTATGGCACCTGAAACCATACCGTCTGCCATACCCTCATAAACCATCATTGTACCAAAATAAGACGGATTGCTCATGGCATCACGAGCACCATCAGGAGTCATGTTTTTGTGTTTCCTGAGCTGGTAGAACGTTTTAATAAAGGCTTCAGTGTTTACTGAATCTGTCGGGTCAATAATTTCGGCTTTTTTGATATCAAGACCAAGAGATGCAGCATGAGATTTGATTTCATCAGGATTACCAAGCAGGGTGATTTTAACAACATTTCGTCTGAGTAGTATTTCCGTGGCACGTAATATTCTTTCATCACTTGATTCGGGAAGAACAATATGTTTCTTCTCAGATCGTGCCCGTTCAAAAAGTCCATACTCAAACATCACTGGCGTCACTGTATCGGGAGTTGTTGTGAGTTTTGCCATTTTAAGCAATCGCTCATTATCAACGTAGGTTTCAAAGAGCCCAAGGGCAAGAGCAATTTTGCGATCATCACCAGGATTTATCAGTGCAGGTACCGCTGCAACATTTTGTGTGGTGGTATAGGTGTCACTCTCTACACTGAGCAGTGGTATTGTCTGGTCCCGGCCGGTGAGAAGGCGCATGGTGTTGTCGCCTGGCTGAAAACCACCAGAGAGCAGGATACCTGCGATGTTAGGGTAATTTGCTGAGAACAGAGTTGAAATAGAGGCTAGAATAATATCGTTTCTATCACCCGGCACAATAATCAGGTCACCATCCTCGACATGAGTAAGGAAATGATCCATGGTCATGGCGGCAATCTTGAACTGTTTAACGATACGGTCCATGCCATCGGTACGACCGAGGACATTCGTACAGCCTAAAGCGTCACTGATATCACCAAGAGAAGGCTTATCAAGTTCTTCATTTTCAGGCAGGAGGAAAACCGGTGCACCGGATGCTTCCTCAGGATCATCAAGTTCAACCTCGAGAACACCAAGGGTGTCTTCAGCCATGCGATTAACAAATGTTGCAAAATGGGCACAGCCTGTGTCAAGAATGGCATCTTCTGTGATCTGTATTTCTTTTGCAATATCACGTGCAGTCTGATTCATGCCGTTGATTACACCGATAAAGGGACAACCAAGATTTTTGGCTATCTCCATATTAATATCAACATCAAAGGCAGAGAGGAAGGAAGTGGCATTCAGTCCCTGACAAAGAACAAAATCATACTGTCCCTTAAGGATACTGAGTTTATTGATGAGCTCTTCAAGAAAAAATTTGATTCTTCCTTCGGCGACAAAGGTTTTGACTTCCGAGGCCTTGAATCCATAACTCTCTTCATAACTCATGTTCGGACAATAACGGCTACGAATGAGCTTTATATCAGGGTCTAAATCTTTATCAGTGTCAATAACCGGGCGAAAAAATGCAACATTGCCAACGGAACGGCTGAGGAATTCCATGATGCCCATGGTGACAACAAGTTTTCCTGCTTCGGGCTCAAGGGATGCAATGTAGAGGGTTTTTGCCTGCATATGGTTACAGCTTCCAGATAGGCTAAATCATTCCCATTCAATTGTGGCTGGCGGTTTGGAGGAGATATCAAAAACAACACGATTTACCCCTCGTACTTCATTAATTATTCTGGTGGACATAACCCCTAAGAGATCATAGGGGATTTTTGACCAGTCAGCCGTCATGGCATCTTTGGAATCGACTGAACGCAGGGCAATGACGTTTTCATAGGTTCGGCCATCTCCCATGACACCAACAGTCTGAATGGGCAGCAGCACAGCAAATGACTGCCAGACTTTTCTGTACCAGCCGCTCTTTTTCATCTCTTCAAGGACGATAACGTCTGCTTGACGAACGATGTTTAATCGTTCTTCGTTTACTTCACCCATGATTCTGATTCCAAGACCAGGGCCGGGGAAAGGCTGGCGATAGATAGCCTCTTCTGGCAAACCAAGGTCAAGGCCAAGTTCACGAACTTCATCTTTAAAGAGTTCTCGAAGTGGTTCGATGAGATCAAGTTTCATAATCTCAGGCAGTCCACCAACATTATGGTGAGATTTTATGGGAGCCTCCCCCATAAATGAAACGGACTCAATGACATCTGGATAAAGAGTTCCCTGGGCAAGATAATTGACTTCACCAAGTTTTGCGGCTTCCTCTTCAAAGATCTTGATAAAGCCAAGGCCGATGCGTTTACGTTTGATTTCAGGGTCAAGTATACCGTCGAGCTCACTTAAAAAGAAGTCAACAGCGTCAACTGCTATGACTTTCAGCTGGCTTTTTTCACGAAAGAAGCGCAGGATGGATTCGCTTTCTCCAATACGCATCAGTCCATTGTCGACATAAATGCAGGTGAGTTGGTCACCAATGGCCTTGTGAACAAGGGCAGCGGTAACTGAAGAGTCAACACCACCTGAAAGAGCGCAGATAACTTTATTGCCGCCTACTTTGTCCTGAATTCCCTTAACGGTAGACTCAATGAAAGAAGCCATTGTCCCTGCAGGGCTGAATTTACAATGGCATTCGTTGAAATGTCGCAGAGCATCTGAGCCAATTACCGTGTGGACTACTTCTGGGTGAAATTGAACAGCAACAAAGGGTTTGGACGTATGGCGAAGAGCTGCATAAGGAGAATGGTCACTCACTGCTGTGGTTTCAAAGCCCTCTGCCAGAACTTCGATGCGGTCACCATGACTCATCCATACCTGATGCTGGGGGACTCCTGTTTCAAGGCCTGCAAATAATCCTTCGGTGAACTGAACGGTGAGGTTGGCTTTACCAAATTCACGTTTGTCAGCATTCTCAACTTTACCGCCAAGCTGCTGCATCATGAGCTGAGCACCGTAACAGATGCCAAGAATGGGAAGGCCAAGTTCGAAAATGGCAGGATCAGAAAGAGGTGCGTCATCATCATAGACTGATCGTGGACCACCCGAAAGAATGATCCCTGTAGGGTTCATTGCTTTAATTGTATCAAGAGGTGTTGAGAAAGGATGTATCTCACAATAGACCTTCTGCTCACGAATACGTCTGGCAATAAGCTGGGTGGTCTGGGAGCCAAAGTCAAGGATCAGGATTTTCTCGTCATGTATATTCATTGTGATTATAATCTCTATGCTGTTCTGTAATTTGGAGCTTCTTTAGTAATGATAACATCGTGAACGTGGGACTCACGAAGACCGGAAGCGGAAATTTTAACAAACTTTGCTTTTTCTCGCAATTCTTCGATGGTGGCAGCACCCACATAGCCCATACCTGATCGCAGTCCGCCAAGGAGCTGGTAAACAACGTCAGCAAGTGGGCCACGATATGGAACTTTCCCTTCAATACCTTCAGGTACAAGTTTGGACTGGGTGGAGATTTCAGATTGGAAATAACGATCAGATGATCCTTTGCGCATGGCACCAATTGATCCCATGCCGCGATATCCTTTATAGGTTCGTCCCTGATAGAGGAAGGTTTCGCCGGGCGTTTCATCGGTACCGGCAAAAAGGGATCCGATCATTATAGCATGTGCACCTGCACCGATGGCCTTGGCAAGCTCGCCTGAATGTTTAATGCCACCATCAGAAATTATCGGGATATCATATTTAGCTGCAGCATTAACCGCACTCTGGATGGCTGTCATCTGCGGTACACCAACACCAGCAACTATTCGTGTGGTGCAAATGGAACCTGGTCCAACACCAACTTTTACACAATTGGCTCCTGCTTTGATAAGTGCTTCAGTTCCTTCACCAGTGGCAACATTTCCTGCTATAATCTGCAGATCAGGGAATGTGCTCCGGATCTTTGCTACTGACTGTAGCACACCCTGTGAATGACCATGGGCTGAATCAACAACCACAATATCAACACCAGCATCAATAAGTTTCTGGCCGTTGGCTACAATATTTTCCCCAACACCAAGAGCTGCACCGACAAGAAGTCGGCCTAATTCGTCTTTAGCAGCAAGTGGATATTTTTTAATTTTTTCAAGATCTTTAATTGTGATCAGGCCGGTGAGATTGCCATCGTCATCAACAACAAGGAGTTTTTCAATTCGATGTTCATGGAGCAGGGCTTTTGAATGCTCAAGGTCGATACCGACTTCTGCGGTGACCAGATTTTTGGATGTCATGACATCACCAACCCGCAGGCCATCGTCTGAGACAAAGCGTAGATCACGATTAGTGACAATTCCCACAAGCTTTCCATCACGAAGCACAGGGAGGCCGGAAATTTTATATCTGGCCATGATCTTCTGTACTTCACCGACAGAGTGAGTTTCTTTAACAGTGATCGGGTCAACAATCATACCAGATTCTGACTTCTTCACTCGTTCGACTTCTTTGGCCTGTTCCTCGATGGACATATTCTTGTGAAT
>DAOVZA010000233.1 GCA_030635405.1 Desulfocapsa sp. | reverse complement strand
ATCAACACCTTTTTCTATTCCCATAATGGGTTTTTGATCTCTGTTCGCCGATAGTACGCCAAGGCGAAATGATGTGAGGTCGTCACCATATTTTCCAGGTTTGTGTGCACGAAAGAGCGACGTCGCCGGTGGGATATGGAATTGCATTTGTGCCATACCCATAGCATCTTTATTTTTTTCAAAACTGGATAAGGTTAGTTCAGAGAGTCTTTCCCGGTCATGTGCCGCTACGGCTTTTGATATTTCAAGGTTTGAGGCTAGTTGACGGGCTAGAGCCAATGCAGTTTGAGCTTGCTGATCTATCTGGTTGTTGATTTGTATAATCTGAAATAGAAGATCCTTTTCACTGCTGGCTATCATACTGTCTTTTTTTTGCAAATAAGACTGAACTGCCAATGAACCAAGTAACAGGAAAACAATAGCTGAGATCATAATAATGAATTTTGATCTGATTGTTTGAGGAATAAAACGTTTAAAGAGCATTTTTTTCTCCTGTTACTTTTGATGTGTGTGGGGAAGATAGAAAAATATCCTGAAATCGCAAATTAAATTGCAATAGTTGTGCCGCTTTTACCTGTTACACGTGAAAGAAAAAAAATCATTATCATAACAAGGGATTAGACGTTATGTGGGGGGTGGTAAGGTAGGCCTATAAACTTCTTTGACATATCCATTCTAAGTCTATTTTTTTAGACATTGTCTAATTTTGTAGACCAAGTTAATTCAATGGTAATGCAATTGTTTTTATCAATCTTTGGGAGACGCTCACATGATATAAAGTGAATATGGAAATGTTTAAAACCCAGAAGATACCTCCATTTTTTAAGAATTTATAGCTAAATTCACTGCTGACGCAGAATGGATTTTTGTAGTATCGTACTGTGGTACAGCAGTGTGCTCCTGTTGCCGAAAAGCTTTTCTATCAAGACAGAAGACAGCACCGTGAAGCACGGCTTAACAGGGCGAACGCCTATGAAACACATCTTCACGAATATTCTATTTCAAGCGACAACTGCTAAAAGTAGTCAGCCACAACCAAAAATGCTATAGGTAACGCCGAAATACAAATTGTTAATATGAAGCGTTTTATTGGATACTTTTTGAAGAAACCAACTACTACACCAATGATTGCAAGTAGAATTAATCCGTATGAAGCATACAGCATTAAACCAATATAAAAACCTGCAACCAGAGGTCCCAATTCCTTAGTATAATTTGCCGCCCACCAACTATAGAGACTGATGAGAGTTACGCCAACAGACAAAACAAGAAAAACATTAGCTAAATACAACCACCACCTTGGGGGATTAATCTTTCTGCCCCTCTATTATTTAAAGTTTTATGGCCTGATCAACCGCTGATCTAGCATGAATTTCTGTTGTATCGTACAGTGGAACATCGGTGTGCTCCTGTTGCACCAGCAAGGCTATTTCTGTACAGCCAAGAATCACTGCTTCGGCTCCTTTTTTATGTAAGGAATCTATAATTTCAAGATACTTCTGCCGTGACTGATCGGAAACCTTCCCTAAACAAAGCTCAGAATAGATCACATTGTGGACAATCTCCCGTTCTTCTTCATCTGGAGTTACAACCGCAATGTTAAATTTATCCGTCAGTCGACCCTTATAAAATTCCTCTTCCATTGTAAATCGTGTACCGAGCAGGCCAACACGTTTAACATTATCTTCCTGAAGTTTTTCCGCCGTTGCATCAGCGATATGCAGAACTGGGATGGAAATAGCCTCTTCAATTTGAGGTGCAACCTTGTGCATTGTATTGGTGCAGATCAGAAGAAAATCAGCGCCACCTGCCTCAACTGACCTGGCAGCATCTTTTAATATTGTGGCAGTTCCTTCCCAATCTCCATCGTGTTGAAGCTTTTCAATTGGCGCAAAATCCACACTGTACATACATATCTTTGCTGAATGCAAACCACCAAGGGCATCTCGTACACCTTCATTAATAGCCTTATAGTAGCTAGTTGTCGATTCCCAGCTCATTCCACCGATCATTCCAATTGTTTTCATTAAACCGTTATGCCCCTAAGAGTGCCATTGCTTTGATCTGTCCACAGCATCTTTAAATTTTAGAAGATATTCATGCCTGTCAGTTACAGGCTTGTATCGTAAACTGGTATTTTTGTCTACATTCTCAAAACCATTATTTCCTGCTGCTAATCTAGCAGTACCAAGTGCTGTTAGCTCAGTTGAGGATTGAACAACGACCTGAAGTTGAAGCACATCAGCCAAAAACTGGCAGAAATATGGATTTGCCGACAATCCGCCGTCTATTGATATCTCACCCGTGATTCCTACATATTCATTCATGGCAGCGATTACTTCAGCTGCCCGAAACACGATACCTTCTAAAACAGACTGCATCAGATCCATTGGCTGAGTATCTAACGACAAGCCTAGCCATAGGCCTCCAGCTTTTCGATCCCAATAAGGACAGGCAAGACCCGTTAATGCTGGCACAAAAACAAGATCCCGTTCAAATGCGCTGTTTTTGTGTCTGGTAAATTTCATAATTTCATCATATTCAGAAAATAAGCCAAGAGACTTTGCCCAGTTAATCGCAGATCCTGCTGAAAACACTCCACCATCAAGTGCATAAATTGGTTTTTGCCCTTCTAACTGCCAGGCCACCGTGGGAAGTAATCCTTTATCAGCCGCCCGATATGGCGTATTCCCGGTGATTGCCAGCGCAAACGCTCCGGTACCGAAGGTTATCTTGGCATTTCCTTTTTTTTCGCAACCATGTCCGTATAGGGCTGCCTGTTGATCAACAACACTTGCTGTAACAGGAATAGGCTTCCCATTTGATAGGATCTCACCAAAATCTCCGGTGGTTCCGACAATTTCAGGAAGTGCTTCAATGGGAACCCCGAAAAGTTCACAAAGCACTGGATCCCACTGGCCGCTGTGCAGATTCATCAGTGATGTTCTGGAAGCAGTACTTATATCCGTTACAAAACGACCAGACAGACGATCAAGAAAAAAAGCATCGCTTGTCCCCATGCGCAGTTTTCCCTTTTGCAGGAGTTCTTTTGCTTCGGGTACATTTTCAAGAATCCAGGAAAAACGTGCTGCTGAGAAATATGGGTCAAGAGGCAAACCAGCCTTTTCCAATACCAGTTCTTCAGCATTCTCAGCTTTCAGTTTGTCTATAAAAGACTGCGTTCGATTGTCCTGCCAGACTATCACTGGAGTTATTACCTGCTTTGTCTCTGCATTCCAGGCAAGACAACTCTCCCCTTGATTATCTATGCCAATGGCCTGCACATCATCACAGCTATCAATACAAATCTGGATATTTTGTATTAATTCCTCAGGGTCATGCTCCACCCAGCCGGAATGGGGATAAAACTGACGGTGCTCAACTGCCTTTACAATTTTTGAGACACCCGAACTGTCAACTAAAAGTGCTCGAGTGCTTGTTGTTCCCTGATCGATTGCCAATATCACCATCTAAAAAAATCCCATTATAAAATATGATGCATTTGTCTTGTTGATTCTGGATAATATAAACATAAACGGAAGAAAAAGAAGTGGCCGAAGAATATCGGCCACATATGCTTTACAAAGCAATTAATCAAGACAAGTCCCCGCTCCTGCATGATGCAAAAGCGGGGAAAACATCAATCAAGTATAACGATAAGGAACGCCTGCTTTCTCCATTGTTTCGGAATATTTATTGAAGATCTCAACAACCTTTTTAGCCCGTGGACTGCTGGAAGCAATCTCTTCCCAGAACTCTTTGGAATCTGCAACAACTGTGTCCCATTCTTTTGCAGGAATTGTGGTCAGTTCCATTTTCTTACCTTCAACACGAAGTTTCGCCTCACCGCCCCAGTACCAGATCTGGCGATAGTAGTGCGAACTATCCATGGAAAGTTTGAAGAGTTCCTGTAAATGTGGAGGAATTTTTGCCCAGCTCTTGCTGTTGGCAAAATAAGATCCACACCAGGCGCCAGTCACATTGTTCAACAGTGCGTAGTTACAAACATCAGCCCAGCCAACCTCATAGGCTTCTGTAAATCCACACCAGGCGACACCATCAAGCTCACCAGTCTGAATAGCAACTTCAATATCATCCCATGGAAGAGTAACTGGAACAAGGCCATAACGAGCCAGAAATTTACCAGCTGTGGGTACACCAAAAACACGTTTTCCTTTCATATCAGCAAGACTGCGGATAGGCTTTTTACTGAAGATATGAAGTGGATCCCAAGCACCAGCGCCAAGCCATTCAACACCCTTTACTTCATCGTATGCTTCCTTCCAGATTTCATCTAAGCCATAGTATTTAAAGAGAACAGGCAGATCAAGACTGTAGCGTGTAGAGAAAGGAAAATAACCGCCAAAAACACTAATATCAACAGGAGATGCCATGGTCGCATCATCACTCTGTACAGCATCAATCATTCCCTTTTGCATGGCACGGAAAAGCT
>DAOVZA010000005.1 GCA_030635405.1 Desulfocapsa sp. | reverse complement strand
GGTGGTCTCGCCACCTGGTTCAAACGCAAAGGGCACATTTTTGATGTCTCCCTTCACGGATTCCCCTATGGAATGGTGAAGACCTGCAAGAAGTATTGGAATAAAGAAATAATGAATTCCATAGTACAACTCAAGAATATCATCTTTGATAATCCTCAGTTCCACTTGAAGACCACCTTTGACCGCCTTGACTTCACTGAAAAACTACACAAACAGTTCAAAATCCCTCAGGCGACCATAGATTCTTTCTTCTTACGCGTTGCTGGAATGAACTTTTACGATGACCAGTCCATGACCACCAGAGAACTATTCGATGAATTTTTCCCTGGCCGAAGCGATGTTCACAGGCTTCTCATGGAACCCATTACGTATGCAAATGGTTCCACCCTTGACGACCCTGCGATCACCTATGGAATTGTTTTTTCTAATTTTATGAATAAAGGTGTTTTTACCTTTGAAGGTGGAACTGATAAGCTCATTGGTATGATGACAACAGAGCTTGAAAAGAATGGTGTCACCATCTGTACAAATGCAAAAGTTGATCGTATTATTGTCGAAAAAAATAAGGTTAGAGGAGTTGAATGTAACGGCAGAATTATTGAGACCGGTTCCGTTGTATCAAACTCTGGAATCACAAACACCATCTATAATCTTACCGATAAAGATGCATTCTCCGACGAGTTCCTTGAAAAAGCTGATAAAATCCGTGTTAACAATTCATCTTGTCAGGTTTATATGGGAATCAAGAAAGAAGAAAAGATTGATGACATTGGTGATCTGATCTTCACGTCCACTGCTGAAGAATTTGACTCCTCAGAATTGCTCGATTTTAAAACTAAATCAAAGACCTTCTCAGTCTATTACCCAAAAACCAGACCAGGACATAATCGTTACACCATTGTCGCTTCTATGAATTCCAACTTTGATGACTGGGAAAATTTCAGTGACGAAGAGTATGCACTTGAAAAAGATGCTCTCATTAAACGCACTCTCCTGGACCTTGATCGCTATCTTCCCAATGCAAAAGATAAAATAGATTGGATTGAAGCGGCCACACCAAGAACATTTAATAGATACACACTACATACTCGTGGCACATCCTTTGGAACCAAATTTGAAGGACTTGATATCTCAAGAAAGATATTCAAGGAAGTTGGCGGGCTTTTTCATGTGGGCTCAGTGGGTATTATCATGTCAGGTTGGCTTGGGGCCATCAACTATGGCGTTATCGTCTCCAATGATGTCGATGCATACATGAGAAGTGAAGGATATTAAACATGCAAAATTTTGAAGGACAAAGAGTAGTAATCAGTGGTGCCAGTCGAGGAATTGGCAAGGCTATTAGTCTCTCGTTCCTCGAACAAGGTGCCACTGTTATAGGGATTTACGCCGGAAACACTGCTGCAGCCGAAGAGTTGCTTGAAGAGTGCTCAGGATTGAATTGGAAACTTGAACTTCATCAATGTGATGTCTCTGATTCAACTCAGGTTGAACAATTTTTCGACATGATTGAAGAAAAATATGACACCATAGATGTTCTTGTTAACAATGCAGGTATCAGGCGGGATAAGCTCCTTGCCCTGATGGATCAGCCTAGCTGGCAGCAGGTAATTGACATCAACCTCACCGGCACATTCAATATGTGTCGAAGTGCGGTATTACTTATGCTGAAACAAAAATATGGCAGGATCGTAAATATTACCTCCCCTGTTGCAACTCTTGGAATTGCTGGACAAACTAACTATGGAGCATCAAAGGCTGGACAAATCGGACTTACAAGAAGTCTCTGTAAGGAAACAGCTCGTAAGAAGATAACAGTTAATTGTGTATCCCCTGGATTTATAGACACAGAACTTCTAGAGGATCTTTCTCCTGAACAACTTAAAGCCCATAAAAAAACAATTCCGATGCGAAGATTTGGAACAGTTTCAGAAATAGCATCAGCTGTTCTCTTTCTCTCTTCAAAGGAAGCTGGCTATATTACTGGAGCTGTACTCGATGTTAACGGAGGACTTTAAGCCAAGTGATTGATAATTTAAAAATCACAGACTTAATCCCTCACCGTCCACCATTTCTCTGGGTGGATTCCATGGTTGAATTTTCTGAATCAAGTTTAACGACTAAGAAGGTAATCCCTGAAGATCTTGATGTCTTTAAAGGCCATTACCCGGACCACCCAATTCTTCCTGGAGTTCTTCTCTGTGAAGCTCTGTTTCAGACAGGTGCATTGCTCATTGCTCTTCTTTTAAAAGAATCCGAAAAGGACGTTGAAGGAGTTCCGGTATTAACCCGTGTAGAGGGTGTTAAATTCAAACGACCCGTTGGTCCTGGAGATACAATTCATATGAAGGTAACTCTAAAAGAAACTCTTGGTGGAGCCTGGTTTTTAAAAGGTACTCTTCGGGTTCATGGTAAAGTAGCCGTTCAGGCTGATTTTGCCTGTACACTGGCTCAAAGCCCATGAAAGTAACTGAGGATCTTGAGCCTCTCTTTATCTGTATCTTCTGTGAAGAACAAAAGGCGGAGTTACATGGACGTTGAAGCAATGCGAACGTAATCTGCACGGCGTGCGGAATGGAATCCTCTGTTTCACACTATCAGGATCAACTTGACGAGCATATAATTAATTTATGTAAACTCGCAGGTGATTGACCTTTCGATAAAGATACTATATAAATGCAGGCAACTCTTAATAGTCCCATCACTTTTCAAAGGAATTTCAAATAGTGCAACTTTCAATTTCAGATATGATTATGCATGCCGGTCCCATGGGGCAAATGGTAATGCTGACTCTTTTAATTTTTTCACTGGCTTCATGGTCTATAATTTTCATGAAGACCCGAATGTTTAAAAAGGCCGTTAGAGAAACAGACAATTTTCTTGAGGCTTTCTGGTCTTCAAAAACATTAAATGATGCTAATGATGCAGCAGAAGAACACGTGTTAAGCCCTGAAGCTGCCGTTTTTCAAGCAGGTTTTTCTGAACTTCAAAAAATTAACAAAATCAGAAACAGGGATGAGTCAAATCTTGGAAATGAACCTCTTGACATGCAGCTTGCCACCATGGACAACCTGAAACGTGCCATTCGCAAAGCTGAATCTCAGGAAATTGCCCATCTTGCAAAGTCACTATCCTTCCTTGCCACAACTGGATCTGCCGCACCATTCATTGGACTTTTCGGTACAGTCTGGGGAATAATGGCATCGTTTCACGATATCGGAATGCGTGGCTCTGCCTCTCTTGCCGTTGTCGCCCCAGGTATTTCAGAAGCACTTGTTGCCACAGCAGCAGGGCTTGCCGTAGCCATACCAGCAGTTATTGCATATAATTATTTTGCTAATCAGCTTGGCGATATTGAAAATGAAATGCAGAATTTTTCCACTGACTTTCTCAATCTTGTCGAAAGAGATCTTCTCAGCCGGGTATAGGTATAAAAATGGGATTTAATACGGGAAAAAGAGGCGCACTGGTTTCTGAGATCAACGTCACACCTCTTGTAGATGTAATGCTCGTTCTCCTTATTATTTTCATGGTGACAGCCCCTATGATGACCCAGGGCCTCGAAGTTGATCTTCCTGAAACAACTGCAAAATCACTTCGCCAGGAGGAAGAACCCGTTATTGTTACCCTTGATAAAGAGGGTAAGATCATGCTTGGTAAAATCGAAGTCTCCCAGGCAATGTTTCGTCAGCAGCTTGAAAAACAACATGGAAAGGATATCGAACAACCCATTTTTCTCAAAGCTGATAAGCGAGTTGCCTATGGAATGGTGGTTGCAATTATGGCTGATATAAAAGCCGCCGGATTTGATAAACTTGGGATGATTACCGAACCCAAAGAAGAGCCGCGTTAATCGTGTTCAAAGAATATAAGATAAAAACATCCACCTCAGGCTGGAGTTTACCTTTCAATCTTGCCGTACTGACGCATGTATTTATCTTAGCTTCTGCTATTATTCTTCCAAAATACATTAACAAAAAGCCCATACCCCTGGAATTTCTCACAGTTGATCTTGTTAATATTGCAGCACCACTTCCTCCGAGCACTCCTAAAATAGCACCACAACCTCCTCCTACCCAGGTTAAACCAAAAGTTACTATTCAAAAACCAAAGCCTGTGGAGGCCAAAAAGACAGCTCCTATCAAACCAATTGCCCCTGTTGAGCCCATTGTAGTTTCGGAACCTGCAGAGGTTCCAATAAAAGCTATTTCTATAAAACCACTCAAACGAAAGATTAAGAAGAAACTTCCAGCAAATACAAATAATCAACGTCAAAGAATAGCTAATCAAAAGCGACAGCAGGAAATACTAAAACGGCAACAGCAACAACTTTTACAAGATGCTCGCCGTCAGCAGGTACTTGCTGATGCTGAAAGTGCCGCAGCTAATGATGCTGTTGCAGCGCTTAGACAAATGTTGCAAAGTGAAACGGCGGCCACTGCGGCCACAGCAGCCACCTCTGCAAATCAATCATCTAGGCCCAGGCAAAGTGGAAATGCAAGTAATCTTATAGAAAAACAGTATCAAGCATCCATTGGTGGCAAATTGATGCAACATTGGGATTTACCAGAGATAAAAACCTGGCAATCTGATCTTTCTGCGAGAGTTATAATTAGTATCGCCAAGAATGGTCGTATTATTAGTCATAATTTCGAAAAACGCTCCGGTGATAGAGTTTTTGACCAGTTTGTCAGCAGGACTATTCAGGATTCAAATCCATTATTGCCGATTCCAGGTGCCATGAGAGTATCACAGTATTCCATCGGACTTGTTTTTAAACCTGGTCAAATACAATAAACATTCTTATTAATTTTCCTAAAATTGTTGACTGCAACTTTCAAACATTTATAATTGAATTTAAACTATCTATTCTCATTTAATACCACACTTGTTCCTATGAAACTGAACTCCATAATAATAGTACTACTCTTACTTGCACTTTTACCTGCCCAACTCTGCGCCAAAGAGATAGCCTACATCGATATCACTTCTCCGAATTCCCGCAGAATAAATATTGCAGTCCCCTGGTTTATCAATATTGAACAACCAACTCGTTTACAGCCTTTAGGACGTGACCTTGCCGGAATTTTAAGTAAATCACTTGATTTTCATGGTATTTTCTCCATCATACCGAGTAAACAGTATGGAAATCAGCAGAATGCTAACTGGAAAGCATTAGGTGCTGACTTTGTAGTACTAGGCAGCTATTCCATTTCTGCAGCCGGTATAAAAATGGAAATCAGACTGCTTGATGTTGCTGGTGGTGATATGCTTATGGGTAAACGTTATAATGGTAAGCGTAACCATGAACAATCCATGCTATTTCGATTTACTGACTCCGTAATTAAAGAAATGACTGGCCAAAATGGAATATCTACCAGCAAGATTGCCTTTGTCTCAAACATAAGTGGTTTTAAGGAAGTTTATTTAACTGATATACTTGGTAAGAAAACCAGACAGGTTACAAGACATAAGAATCTTGTTGTCTCACCAAGATTTCTGCCAGGCGGTCAGTATCTTACCTATACTTCATATCATTCTGGTAACCAAAATCTATATATTACTGATCTCAAACAGAATAGCACCACTCGCCCTCTCTCAAGACGTAGAGGCATGAACCTTGCCCCTGCCTGGTCACCAGATGGTAAGAAAATGATACTCACTTTGAGTAAAGACGGTAATCCTGATCTTTTCCTTCTCGATAGAAAGGGGAAAATCATTAAACAACTCACCCAGCGCTCAGGTATCAATGTCTCACCCACGTGGTCACCAAATGGCAAACAGATAGCATTTGTTTCTGACAGGAGTGGTCGTCCACAGGTATACATTATGGACCTGCGAAGCAGCAAAGTACAGAGGATCACATTTAAAGGTCGTGAGAACGCTGAGCCTAGCTGGTCGCCAACTGGTGATTTAATTACCTATTCAAGTCTGACAAATGGTTCATACCAGATCTTCACTATTGCCCCAAAGCCAAGTTCTGCCCCTAAACAAATAACAAAAGGAGCAGGTCATCACGAATCTCCGACCTGGTCCCCCGATGGCAAACAGATACTGTTTTCACTTCGTAATGGTCAATCCCAAAAGATATATGCTGTTTTGAAAAACGGCTCCCATAAAAAACAACTTTTTGAAATTCCAGGAAATCAAACATATCCTCGTTGGAGTGTCAGTTACAAATAATAAACTTTTAATTATATAAAAATATTATGAAAAAAAGATACATTACCTCCTTACTTCTTGTTGGCCTGATGCCTTTTCTTACCAACTGTGCATCACAACAGGATGTTCAGTCGTTAAACTATCATGTGCGCTCAATTAATAAAAAGCTTGAAGACATGAAGGTGAACACTGTCGATCAGATGCAGCAACGTCAGGCGATGTCTTCTGGTCAACTCGATCAATTACAAAACGACATCCTACAACTCAAAAGCAAACTTGAAGAAAATGCGCATATGAATCGTATGCTTCAGGAACAAAACAAAGAGTTCCAACTAGCGCTTCAAAATCTTACAAACCAACAAGATGAAAAATTCACCGTTAAAATGGCTGACTTAGACTCAAGACTTTCCACACAGAAAGATTCACTCACTGCCATGCAACGAGCACGCGTTGAAGATGCCGAAAGACGTTCAAGAGCTGCAAAAAGAGCTGCTGACGATGCTATGCGAAAAGCACAAAGGGCCGCCGCCGCTACGGCAGCTGCTGTATCCGTACCTACTCCTACCGTCAGAAACAGTAGTACACTTCATTTCAGGCCAACATCAAAAAAGATTCTCTTTTCGACGTCACCTGCCAAAACAAACTCAGCCTCAACATCAAAGACCACAAGTGTTGCAACTTCTCCCAGATCAAAACCTGTTAAAGCTGCTGCTCCAGTTACGGAAACAGTTGATACAAATGCACAGGCTATGCAACTCTACAGAAATGGCAGTTATGATAAAGCGTTTGCCCTTTTTGAAAAAACTGCGTTAAGCAAGGGCTCAAGGTCTAAGCTCATTACCGCCAGATATATGATGGGTGAATGTCTATACAAAAAAGGGGCATATGATCAGGCCATTATTCAATATCAGCAAATAATATCCAGCTATCCCGGTAATCCACAAGCAGCAAAAGCCTTACTCAGACAAGGCGAGTCATTTGAACAACTTTCAGACACCGAAACAGCAAGTATTATTTACAAAAAAATCACAGCATCCTATGGCTCTTCACCAGAAGCTGAGACTGCCAGGAAAAAACTTTCTTCTCTTTAGAATTGATAGTCTTAAAGTAAATTAATTCTTATGGGAAAGATTCGCCTAGACGTATTGCTTGTTCGTTCCGGCTTAGCCTCTGATATCCAACAGGCGCAAAGATTGATTGGTGCTGGGGAAGTCTTCATTAATAAAACCTGTACCGATAAAGCAGGGAGTTATTACCCGGAAACTACACTCCCTGTTTTAAAACATCGGTGCCCTTTTGTCTCCCGTGGTGGATACAAATTAGAAGGTGGCCTTAAAGCATTTTCTCTTAACCCTACCGACCTCATCTGCGCTGATATTGGTGCATCAAGTGGTGGTTTTACTGACTGCCTTCTACAGCATGGTGCAAAAAAGGTGTATGCCGTAGATGTCGCCTATGGAATGCTTGACTGGAAACTGCGACAGGATGATCGAGTAGTTGTAATAGAACGTTTTAACGCTCGTAATATTACTCAGGAACAAATACCTGAAAAACTTGATTTGGTAGTCATTGATGCTGCTTTTATCTCACTAACCAAACTGATCCCTCCACTCACCCCACTTTTTGGTGAAAAAATACAAATCATCTGCCTTATAAAGCCACAGTTTGAATTGCCTCGGAAGCTCATTCCTAAGGGCGGTATAGTTAGATGCAAAGAACATCACCAGCAGGCCGTGGATAAAATATATGACTTTGTAAAAACTTTGAATCTTCAAGTGAAAGACATGGCCCCTAGTCCTATTCTTGGACCAAAGGGAAATAAAGAATTTCTTTTATATATCAGTAATTAGAAGACTTGAGTTAACTTTTCTTTTTCAAACGCTTTATGGTTTCCTTCATTATTTTGATTTTAGCTTTAAGTTCAGTATCCAATCCCGGATTCTTTTCCGCTTTTTTAAAATTATGCATGGCAAGTTTCAAACGCCCTTCATATAAATTAAATTTACCTAAAAAGAATGCTGAATTGCCAGCTTCACCCTTTGCGGCTTTTAACTTTCCAAGCTCAAAGTACACTTTTGAATAATCAGGCATCTTACCCTGAACTTCTTTCAAATACTTTTCTGCTTTATCAAAATTTTTGAATTCAAACCATACTCTGGCAAGTTGAAAGGTTGCCCACATATCATGATGATTAGTTTCATAGGCCTTACTAATAAGTGCTAAAGCCCGCTCTTTATTTCCTGCCTCGAATTCGACAAGTCCGAGATCCACCAAAAGAATACTTTCATGGGGATAAAATTTAATAACTTTCTGGAGCAGTTTTTTACTCGACTCGTAGTTGTTTTCCATTCTATCAAGTTGAGACAAACCATATTGAAACATTATGGTTTCACTTTCTGTGTGAGATGACGCGAGATTACTTAAATAGTAATTCCTCAGATTTTTCCCATCTTTCACAAGTGACATGATCCGATATTTCAATCGTAAAAATTTAAAATCATCTGTCTTTTCAAAGTTTTTTAATTGATTTTCCTCATAAGCTATCAACGATTGTACGTAATCAAGACGTTCATCAGGGTAAGGATGAGTGAGCAGGTACTGAGGAATATTATTTCCCATTGTATATCGGTTTATACGACGCATTTCCTGAAGCATTTCTTCCTGCCCTTCAGGATGACGTTTCATCTCCTTCATCCAGCCATAGGCTAGACGGTCGGCTTCCTCCTCATGCTGTCTACTAAAGTGCAAATTTGCAGCTTGTCCAGCTGCAAGCGAACTTGCCAGAAGTGCCTGACTTAATGCCCCTACACCTAGTGCAAGACTTGCCACTGCAAGAAGTGTGGAGGCCACACTGATTTTAGCACCTTGATCCATACCTTTAGCAATATGACGAGCTACAACATGTCCGATTTCATGGGCAAGCACTGAAACCAACTCATTTTCATGATCCATTTTTTCAATAAGACCAGTATAGAAAAATACTAATCCTGATGGTGCAGCAAAAGCGTTAAATTGAGGTGAATCGATTATATTAAAATGATAATCAAAATACTGAACACCTGCGACATCAAGTACTTCATCACCTAATTCATTAATATATTGTGATAAATCAGGATCATCCAACAATGGGAAGGCAAGCCTGATTTGATAGAGTAATTGCTCCCCTAGTTCCCTTTCTTCACCAACAGTAAAGGCCATACTTCTGGTAACGCATGTGCTTTGGAAAAAAGTAACGATAAGAAAACAGATAAAAGTTTTGAGAAGAGACACTTTTAAATTCATCATTTATACAACCCCTTTTTGGGTCTCATACCACTTTGACAAACGCTCCATACCCTCTTTGGTACTTATGCGCGGAAAATAATCAAAATCTTTTTTTGCTTTATCAATCGAAAAACAATGGGATTTTGCTAACTGTTCAGCCAAAAAACGGGTCATTCTCGGTTCTTGGTTCGGTAAAAAGAGTTTATGGAAACCTTCAAGGAATGCACCGGCATAATATGCAGTACCAAAAGATACACGAGAATCTATTGAATCAACTTTCATCTCAAAGAATAACTCATCAATCCAATCCCATAGTTTAACCGGATCTCCCTGACTAATAAAATATGCCTGACCTGCTGCAGTCCTTGTATTTTCAAGGTTACGGGCTACAAGGATATGAGCTTCCGCAACATTTTCAACATAACTTATATCAACAAGGTTGTTGCAATCACCAACCTTCTTTAACTGTTTCTTTCTACCACGTTCAAGTAAGCGCGGAATCAGATGAGGATCACCAGGTCCCCAGACAAGATGAGGTCGAATAGCACATGTATTAAACGAGTCCGATTCGTTATTACTTTCAAGAACAAGCTTTTCAGCCATCACCTTACTTTTAGCGTAATGACAGAGAAATTTTTCTGCATAGGGAAGGTTCTCGTCGCCATTAACAATATTATCACCATTGAAAACAACCGAAGGTGTGGAGGTATAAACAAGAGTGGACACTTTATTAGCTATACAGGATGCTATTACATTTTTTGTCCCAACAACATTTATGTGATAATAGTCTTTCCAGTCACCCCAGATCCCAGCGAGAGCTGCGACATGAAAAACAGTATCAATGCTTTCTAAGCTCGTATTCATAAATGAGGCATCACAAATATCACCCACAAGACACTTTGCACCAAGTTCTTCAATTTCAGGATATGAATTTCGTCCAACTACAGAAGTTTCTACACCTTGGGAAATGAGCAACTTAACTATATAGCGACCAACAAATCCTCCGCCACCAGTAACCAATGCTCTTTTCATAGAACGGACCCGAGCTTTTCTGTGGCCCAGACACTGAGCTTTTCTCTAAATATCTTAGCATTATGACGAATATCGACTGGAAAATCTGGATGTATCAGATAATATTCAATTTTAGCGGTAAGATTGTTCTGTTTGCCTAATTCGCGAAGCTCATCTAAAAGTTGATTACTTTCTGTAGTAGATTGTTTCTCTGGCTCAAAAATGATCACTGGAACAGTCTTTTTATTTGAATCCAATACACCAACAAGAGCTGAGCGAAAAACATCGGGATGATTATTGTAAATTGCTTCACAGGGAATGGTAAAGAATGTTTCATTTTTAACAACCACACGATGCGCACGCCTTCCACAAAACCAAAGCCTATCAGTTTCATCAAGATATCCGACATCTCCCATACGATGCCAAAAAGAATCTCCATCGGCTATTTTGGCAAGTTTGTTTTCAGAGTCATTATTTTCATAGGCTCGAGTCACGACATCTCCTCGGACTATAATTTCACCAATTTGACCTGATGGTAAAATAGTGGCTGGATCAAAGGATGAAATAATTGAATCTGATATGGGAACAATCCTGATATCAATGCCAGGTAAGGAACGTCCGACACAGGTGCCTTTCCCTTCCTTAGTGGAAGGCCATGTTGTATTGGTTATCTCTTTCCCTTCTATGGACACAATAGGTAGACTCTCCGTTGCCCCATAGGGGGTATGAATAGTGACATCATCTTGTAAAACAGTTTGTAATCTCGAAACAAGCTCCCCTGAAACAGGTGCACCAGCCATCAAAACTTTATCTAATGTTTTCATCCGATGATCTTTTTTTTCACAGAATTTAGAAATAACATTCCAAATTGCAGGGGAACCAAACGAATACGTTACGCCGTATTTTTCGATAGATGAAACATATTTCTCAGGATTTACCTTAGCTGGATGTGTTGGGTCCATATCCGGAATAACGGCCGTTGCACCAAGAGCAGTCGAAAACAGTGCAAAAAGTGGAAAGGCAGGCTGGTCAACCTGGCCCGGACCGATTCCGTAATAATCACGGTTCAATCGAAGTTGTGCATAAAAGATTGAATGTTCATAACGAACACCATTAGGTGGCGCTGTCGAACCGGAAGTAAAAATGATAGGGGCAAGATCATCTGTGTCAGCATCATAGGCAGTAAATGATCCATAATCCTTCCTGGCAAGTTTTGTTATGTCCTGGCCAAAGAGCCCAAAGGAATTTCCACAGCAAAAGGTTTTAGTAACCGACCGAAATTGTTTATTAAACACTGTTTTAAACAGATGAGCCTTAGGGATCCCTATAAATGCAACGGGATTAACACCTTCTATGCATCTAAGAAGGTTTTTATATCCCATGCCAGGATCTATGAGTATCACAGGAGCTCCAATTTTAAAAAGAGCGAAGGTGAGACAGATAAAGTCAATGGAAGGTTTCACCATGAGCATAACACGCTGCCCTGGCTCTATTCCTTTATTCTTTATTATATGTGCATAAGCGTTCGAACGTCTGTTGAGCTCAGAAAAGGTTACTTTATTTCCTGTAGCTGCTTCAACTAACCCAATTGTACTGCCAAGGGTTTTTGATATTTCTGAAAGTGAATGGGCTATATTGAGGCTCACTCATTACTCCCAAAAAACTGAGTAGCAAGAGGTGCTATTTCATTAAATGAATCTTCCAGTATATAATGTCCGCTTTTTGAAAAATAGTGTGCTTCAGCGTTAGGAAAACGCATACACCACTCATCATAAAATGATCTATTGAAACAAAAGTCTTTTCCTCCCCAACAAATAAGCATTGGCAGGTTCAATTCCTGAAGTTTACCCAGACCATCTTCTACAGCTTTTAATGTTGAATAGGATTGATGTTCCTGGGTGAGAGGAATATCTTTAACAAAGGCCGAAACAGCTACCCGATTAGCCCATGAATCATAGGGCGCAAGATAAGCTTGTGCTGTTTCGTTATCCATTTTCTTTGTTACAGCCATCCAGATTGCGGGTCCGGCAAAGCCGTTAAGACCACGAACCAAAGGCTCACCAATAAGAGGCCATCGACAAGCACTTATTCGTAAAGGGATACGCTGGGATCGAAAAGCAGCGGTATTCAAGACCATGGCTCTTTGCAGCATTGTTGGATGATTAGCAGCAACGCCCATCCCAATTGCCCCTCCCCAGTCGTGAACAACCAGAGAAAACTCCTGAACATCAAGATGAGAAAGCAGAGAATCAAGATTGTCGATATGATTCTGCAAACAATAGTTATAGTCCTGAGGTTTATCAGAAAGCCCACAACCCAGATGATCAATAGCTATAACACGATGATCTTTGGAAAGTAGACTGATAAGACGACGATAATAATAGGACCAGGTAGGGTTGCCATGAACCATGACAATAACATCGCCTTGCCCTTCATCCACATAGTGAATTTGATGATTGCCAATGGTAAAATAATGAGATTGAAAGAGATAGTCAGGATACACGATATTTTCTGTTGTGTGAAGTTTAGAGAGTTGCTGAAACTTAGGCTTACACGGGGATTGTGTCAACTCTTTTCAGTAAAAAGCACACCCTATTTCCTTGCTCAGCAAAAGATTTCCTGTATAATACCATAATCCTTCATATCACACTATTCAGCAATTCGGATTTTATTTATGCTCCTTGATATAAACAAACTGAATCTCACTTTTCACATCGATACCGGTGAAAAACTACCAGTGAGAAAACAGGCCCTATTTGATGTTTCCCTGTCGGTTGACAGTGGCGAAACTGTTGCTCTCGTTGGCGAATCCGGCTCCGGTAAATCAGTAACAGCTCTTTCTATTCTCCGACTACTTGAAGATTCTTCAAATGTTGATACAAGTGGTACCATTTCTTTTGAAGGAAATGATATTTCTGAAATGAATAAAAAAGAGCTTAGAGCAGTTCGTGGAAATAGAATTGCTATGATCTTTCAGGAGCCAATGACATCATTAAATCCGGTATATAGCAGTGGTAACCAGCTCATGGAGCCATTACTCCTTCATCAAAATCTCACAAAAAAGCAGGCTCACAACGAGGCAATAAAACTTCTTGAGCGCACTGGGATTGATGAAGCAGCAGCTCGGATGAAAGTATATCCGCACCAACTTTCAGGAGGTCAACGCCAAAGGGTTATGATCGCCATGGCTCTTGCATGTAAGCCATCTCTGCTTATCGCTGATGAACCCACCACAGCACTCGATGTTACAATTCAGGTACAGATTCTTGATCTAATCCGAGATCTACAAAATGAATTTGGAATGGCACTTTTACTCATCACCCATGATCTTACGATGGTAAAACGAATTGCTGATACTGTTCATATTATGAAAGACGGGAGAATTATCGAACATGGAAAGACAAATTCTGTGTTTGACAATCCTCAACAAAACTACACAAAACGATTGTTAAATTCGGTTCCTGTTATTCATCACAGTCCCAAAACAACCACCACAAATCTTCTCGAACTCTCTAAAGTCAGTTGTACTTTTCAGTTCAAAAAGAGTTGGAAGGAATTTTTTAAAAAAGATGTCGAAACAAACAGCATACGAGCAGTTGATTGTGTCGATCTTTCTATCAAAAGAGGGACAACATACGGACTTGTTGGAGAATCCGGCTCAGGAAAATCAACCCTTGCCTTTGCCATTTTAAAGCTTACGAAAAGTAATGGAAAAATAGTATTTAATGGAAAAGATTTACAGGAACTTAGCAATAAGGAAATGCGTCCATTGCGCAGAAATCTTCAGATAGTATTTCAGGACCCCTTCTCTTCTCTTTCACCACGACTGACTATTGGCCAGATCATAATGGAAGGTATGAAGGTACATGGAATTGGAAAAACACGTCTGGAACAAAAACAAAAAGTAGCACAAATACTTGTTGAAGTAGGGCTTAGTGCAGATATGATGGGGCGTTTTCCACATGAATTTTCAGGAGGACAACGGCAACGAATAGCAATTGCCCGTTCGATAGTTTTACAACCAGACTTTCTCGTCCTTGACGAACCAACATCAGCACTTGATATGACTATTCAAAAACAGATCATTGATCTCCTGATTGAGCTTCAGGATCGATACGGAATCACCTATCTCTTTATATCACATGACCTTCGCGTCGTAAGGGCACTTGCAGATAATGTGGCCGTTATGCAGAATGGAAGAATAGTTGAATCGGGTGCTGCCGACAAAATCTTTAACACTCCTGAGCATACATATACAAAACGACTATTTGCTGCAGCACTTGGTAATAATTAAGACGTTTCTTATAATTCTTGGAGCAGCCCCAGTAATACCTCAAGCTTTGGAAGAAGTTTTGTGGAAACAGATAAAGACCCATTACGACAATCCTCCTCCATTTCTGCTGTAACTTCCTGAATCGCTACAAAACCAAGACTTGCAGCTGCACCTTTTATGGAATGGGCACTTGCTCTTCCCATGGTAGCATCGCCTTTAGCGATGCCTTGTTGCAGATTAGCAAGATCAGATTTGGAGGACTCTTTAAAAATAACTATCAATTCTTGTAACAATTCTTCATCTTCTGCTGCCTGCTCGAGAGCAAATTCTTTATTCCATTTCAGATCACTCATTCAAAACTCCTTCCGCAAATATACATAAATCAAATGACGAGCATTTGTTTAATTTCTTAAATAAAGATAACTTAGAAAATATTATCATATAAACATTACACTTTGCAAACGATATAATTTGAAGGCAGGTGTTGTTTCAGTTTGGAGATATCGATTACTCCTTCTCTCTCAACATAACATTTTTTTTCAGTATCAGAGCACTGAATAATTGTAGACCCCTGCCCTCCTCTTGTTTTTCCACCATCCAGAATGTAAGAGATCTGCTTTCCCCATAATCGTTTAACATCTAAAGCGGTATTGAGTGGTTGATGCCCACTCAAGTTAGCACTTGTTGCAGTAAGTGCTGCCCCCCACTCAGAACAAAGCGTTTGTGCAACAGGGTGTGATGAAACCCGGATTGCAACAGAATCACCGCCACCGATTAACAAAGGGGAAAGTTTTTTGTTTACCGGGAATATCAGGGTCAAAGGGCCAGGCCAAAATGAATCAATTAATTCGTGATAGACTTCAGGGATTGATGAAACAAATTTTGAAATACTTTCAACATCAGGAACAATGAGAGAGAGAGGTTTATGAGGATCTCTTTTCTTAAGATGATAAAGAGCAGTTATGGCCTTTTCGTTATTTGAATCAACGGCAAGGCCATAAAAGGTTTCGGTGGGATAGGCAACAATTCCACCCTGCTTTAAAGATTTTAAAGCCCGTTCAAAGTCCTGTTTACTGAGTAGCATACGAAAGTAAAAGACTACAAGCCAATTCGTCGTGCCTTTTCTTCAACTTCTTTTGCCATAACAATTTTATATTCAGCAACTTTTTCCCGCAACCCTTTATCACTCAAGGCTAAAATTCTAGCGGCAAGAACAGCTGCATTTTTGGCTCCTGGCTTCCCTATTCCCATAGTGGCTACAGGGATTCCTGGAGGCATTTGAACCGTAGCCAGTAGCGCATCCAAGCCATTGAGTGGTGAGGCATCAAGTGGTACACCTATCACAGGTAAATCAGTATGAGCCGCGAGTACGCCAGCTAAGTGGGCTGCCATCCCGGCACCAGCAATAATTAACTTCAAACCTCTCTTTTGAGCAGTTGAAGCAAACCGTGCAGCACGCTCAGGTGTTCGATGTGCAGAAGCTACAGTCATTTCATATGGTATATTCATGGACCGTAAGAAATCTGCTGCTGCCTGCATTACCGGTAAGTCGGAATCACTTCCCATGACAATACCGACAACTGGTTTAGCATCAAGTTCCTGGCGTCTAGTTAATGCTTTAGCACCGATATCAGTACGATTAAAAGATCCAGTCCAGGAGATCATATTAGCAGCTTTATATGCTGTATCAATTGCCTTGTTTAAATCTTTTCCTACAGCGGTAACACCTAAGACTCTTCCTCCTGAAGATGCTACACGCCCTTTGCGAATCTGGGTTCCAGCATGAAAGACCACAACATCTTTAACCTCAGAAGCCTTTTTTAAGCCAGTGATGATTTTTCCTGATTCATAGTTGCCGGGATACCCTCCAGAAGCCATAACAACACATACGGTGGGACGAGGATCAATTTTCATATCAATTTGATCAAGTCGTCCGTCTATAACTGCCTCGAAGATATCGACAACATCGCTCTTAAGTCGCATAAGTAGAGGCTGTGCTTCAGGATCACCAAAACGGCAGTTAAACTCAAGTACCTGTACATCATCCCCATCTATCATGAGGCCGGCATAGAGCATTCCTTTGTAGGGACGTCCCTCCTTAGCCATACCTTTAATAGTTGGAAGCATGACTTTTTTCATCACAAAATCAGCTATTTTCTCAGTAACAACTGGAGCAGGAGAATACGCTCCCATTCCTCCGGTATTTGGCCCATTATCACCATCATATGCAGCCTTATGGTCCTGCGATGTTGGTAGGGGAAGAATAGTTTTACCATCAGTAAACGCTATAAAAGAAGCTTCTTCGCCTGTAAGGCATTGCTCAATGATAAGCTTATTTCCTGCATCACCGAATGCCTTATCACGCATAATAAGATCGACAGCATCTTTTGCCTCTTCAACAGTTGTTGCTACGATAACACCTTTTCCAGCAGCGAGACCGTCGGCTTTTATCACTATGGGCGCACCGCATTTATCGATATATTTGTAGGCTTTTTGAGGATTCTTAAAAACTTTAAATTTTGCCGTTGGAATTTTGTATTTTTTAAGGAATTCTTTAGTGTACACCTTACTTCCTTCAAGAATTGCAGCGTCCTGATTTGGACCAAAAACACTTAATCCTTCTTTTTCAAAAGCATCAACAACGCCTGCGGTAAGTGACATTTCAGGCCCGATAACGGTTAATTCAATTTTTTCACTTTTAGCAAAGGCCACCAGTTTATCAATATCAGTAACACCAATATCAACACACTCAGCCATTCTTCTGATTCCTGCGTTACCTGGAGCACAATAAACCTTTGTTACACGAGAACTTTGATGAATTTTCCACACCAAAGCATGTTCACGACCTCCGGATCCGACAACGAGAACTTTCATTTTTTCTCCTGTTAATAATGGGTATTAATTCCTCTAGGTATATAGAGAGAACTGAAGAGTATCAAGCTACAGTGAGCCTTTAAAGATATTCTATATAATCTATTTTTCCTAAAATCTGACAATAAATAAAAAAAAGCAAACAATTCAAAGACAAAATATTGACAATTCTTACAACATACATATATACTGAATGAATGACCATTCAGTGTAGTGTTACTTTCCACATCAGAAAGCATAGATTTCTGGTATTTCATAATACTTTTAGACGATGAAAGCAGCAAACAAACATACAAAGATTATCCACGCAGCCACAAAAGTTTTTGCAAAGAAAGGTTTCTTCAACGCAAGGATATCTGACATTGCCAAGGAAGCCAAGGTTGCCGATGGAACAATATACCTTTATTTTAACAACAAGTTTGACATACTGATTTCAGTATTTGAAGAAGAGATTGGGGCCCTCATAGTCCAGGTAAAAAAACTGCTTGCTGCTGAAGACGACCCAAGAAAAATGCTTGAAATATTCGCAAAAAAGCATCTCACCGTAATGAAGCGAAACAAAAACCTTGCTGAAGTTATTCAAATTGAATTGCGACAAAGTGCAAAGCTTATCAAAGATTATCGAAACAATAAATTCAGTGAATATGTAAATATAATCTCTTATATTATTAAACTCGGCCAGGAGCAAAATATCTACCGAGCATCCATACGTCCTGGAATAGCCAAACGTGCCTTTTTTGGAGCACTTGATGAGATTTCACGAATATGGACAGTTGGAGGAACAACAGAATATACTGTTGAAGAAACGACCCAACAGGTACTGGATATTTTTCTCTGTGGAATTCTCGATCCTAAAGTTTCTCTTAAGTAAAATCTCTATGTACAGTTTTGTGATATTTTATTTTTAATATCCAAAAGCAGTAACTCTTCATCTTGACACAATTTCATATCAGTTGAAAGTTGATG
>DAOVZA010000089.1 GCA_030635405.1 Desulfocapsa sp. | reverse complement strand
TGCCCCAAGATCTTTCGATGGAGTAAATACATTTTTTCATCATACTTTAAATGAAAAAAGCAGATATTAGACCAATTTCCAATCAAAACACGAATATACTTCAACAAAAAACATTTTTCAACCCTATCGCAAATAATTAACGAATAATTCCAGAATCTTACACTAGGTATATTTACCTAGTTTTATCTCGTTCTAATTAAAATCACTACATAAATTCCGAAGACTTTTTTTAAAAGAAAAGTACTAAAACAAGGCAGACAGTCTCAAATTTTTAAGTTTATGACTGTTTTTTGGGGCGAGGAACACCTAACACGGATAGGGAGCAGATAAAAGCACTAGCAACATTACAAAAACAGTTAAGCACACATGCTTCTGGAAATATAACCCTCCCACAAACATGCAGTAATCTTTTTCTTATAGAAACGGAGGAGAGCCTGCTTACTTTTTAGAACATTAACGTTACAAAAAGTATTTCACTTTCTGTTAATAGGTTTCCAAACAGGCCCCGTAACGGTATCAATAATTTGAATCCCCTGACGAATGAGTTCATCACGAGCTGCATCAGCTGTTTTCCAGTCTTTCCCTTTTCGAGCCTCTTCTCTACGCTGAATAATGGCATTCGCAGAGGGAGCCAGGGGACAACCCTTAAGACGAAAAATTTGTAATATTTCATTTATCTTCCGAAGACTTGCCAGGATGTATTTCTTCTGGTCACCATCCAGATGATTCACATGAAGAATGGGGTTCGTACGCTTAATAAATTTATAGATAGCGCCCATCCCTTTCGAGACATTTAAATCATCATCCATGGCTTCAAAAAATTGTTCTTCCATGGCTGAGACATAAGCTGCAACTTCTGGATGGGGTTTTCCGGGAGGTAAACAAAGAAGCTTACAGGTAAACTCATCTATTCGACGAAGAGCGGAGCGCACATTAATCAAACGCTTGAATGAAAAATTAATGGGTTTACGATAATGGACAGAAAGCATCATAAACCGAACGTCCCGCGGTGTAAATCCACGCAACTCTACATCGTTTAATGTCACCACATTACCAGTATCCTGTGACATTTTTTTTCCATCCACAAGCAGAAGCTCAGAATGCAGCCAGTATTTAGCTAGTTGTTTACCAGTAAGGGCTTCAGCAATAGCAATTTCATTTTCATGATGAGGAAAAATTAGATCACGGCTTGAAGTGTGAATATCCATGGTTTCGCCAAGATATTTGGTGGACATTGCAGAACACTCAATATGCCAGCCAGGTCGTACGTTCCCCCAATCGGTCTCATAGAAGATACCTTTTTTTAATTCAGCCAAAGTAGATCGTTTCAGCAAAGTGAAATCGCGGGGATTATCTTTTTCATAGTTATCAAGATCCACCGTTTTTCCTAGCTGTATCTTACCGAGATCAACGCCGGAAAGTTGACCATATTTCTTAAACTTAGATATATCGAAATAGATTGAACCATGTTTTTCATAGGCGAACCCTTTATGAAGCAATTCATGACTTATTTCTATCATATCTGCTACATGAGCAGAAGCTCGTGGGTAATTTGTGGCTTGCTTAACATTGAGAGATTCAATATCTGCCATAAATCCATCGATATACTTGCCGGTATATTCTTCAAGAGATTTTCCCGCCCTGTTAGCACCTTCGATGGTATTGTCATCAAGGTCTGTGAAGTTCATACACGAATTCACTTCATACCCTTTGTATTCAAGATATCGGGTAATAAGATCTGAGACCACAAAGCGCCTGCAAAGAGATAGATTTGCTGGTTCGTAGGCAGTTGGCCCACAGGTGTAAAAGGTAACCTGCTTATCGAGTTGAGAGTGGAAGTTTTCTTTCTTTTTTGTGAGTGTATTGAAAAAACGAAGATCCCGTTTTTTTTCAGTTACCTTATTTTTTCGGGTAAAAAGTGGTGTGGAAAGATAGCGCTCTCCGCCATCAGGAGCAATTATGACAATCAGGCCGTCTTTAAGATCTGATGCCAATTCAAGTGCATATGACATTGCAGCGCCACTGCTCATACCGACAAGCATCCCCTCTTTTCTGGCTAGTAATCGTGCCATGCGAAAAGCATCTTCATCTTCTACATTCACAATTCTGGTGGGAAGTGATTTGTCGAATATGCCAGGACGATAGGACTCCTTCATATTCTTTAAGCCCTGAATTTTGTGTCCGAGAAATGGTTCAACAGCGATAATTTCCACAGCAGGTTGGTGCTTCGTAAACCATTTGCACAGTCCCATTACAGTGCCAGATGTACCAAGTGTTGCCACGATATGGCTTACTTTCCCATCTGTTTGTTTCCAGATTTCTGGCGCAGTATGTTCATAATGAGCTTCCCAGTTTGCCTCATTATTGAATTGATCCGTAAGAAAATATCGTTCAGGAAACTCTCGCGCCATGGCATACGCCTTTTCGATTGCACCATCGGTACTTCTTTTTGCAGGTGTGAGAAGTATCTCAGCACCATAGGCCTGCATAATCTGCCTTCGCTCAAGAGACGCTGATTCCGGCATGATAAGTTGACATCGATACCCTTTGGCAGCACAAACCATGGCAAGTCCAATGCCTGTATTACCACTGGTTGCCTCAAGAACCACCTTGTCAGGTGTTAATTCACCACTGGCTTCTCCAGCCTCAATTAAAGAAAGGGAGATTCTTTCTTTTACTGACCCACCCGGATTGCTGGATTCAAGCTTTGTATATATGGGCACATTGGACACGTTCAAACGGTTCACTCTGATTAGCGGAGTGTTTCCAATGGCATCTAAAACTGTATTATAAATCATCACATTTAACTGGAATTATGGATATTAAATTAAAAGTTCAAATAAAAGGTGTGGCATTCTATTGCGAATAATCACTTGAAGCAAGCAGGAAGGCTGGAGATTCGGGATTTATTCTTTTTTACACGCATGAGCCAGATACCATAACCGTACCAAGGCATCCCTCGAATCCTTATCCGAAATTGTCTCAGTCTGTTTTTCAAAAGCTTCAACATCCTGAACGCTTGGCTGAACATACCGAAGAGATTGTTCTTTTTCTACTTTTTTTATCTGCTCTTTGGTTGCAAGGCAAAATCGTAATCCTTTTAATTTTGACATCTTGAAAGACCGGTTCAAGATATCAAGCAATGGCAGTGTTTGAAATTGAAGCTGCTGAAGCCAGGCAGAGTTTTCCACCTCGACCCACAACACATTTTTTACAATCTTTTGAGGTTGACAATGATCTGCGATATCACTTTCCACTAAATCATTCCACTGTAGAAATACGGAATGCAGATCAAGCTGTTCAGCCCAACCCTGTTGATTAGCAAGTTGTGGCAAAAATTTATCAAGACCCTGCGGACGTGACTTATTTTTTTTCATAAACTTTCAATTCTCAAAAAAACTGGAAAAAAGCATCCACGAAAAAGTATTACGCAACGAAAATCGAAAAAAACAATCAAATAGTAACAAATTATACGTTTTGACTATTTACCTTTAGTGCTCGTAATTATACTTTATGTGTAACGTTGTACTTGACTTATCTTTTTCACTTTAACATGCCCTTAAGCTTGTGGGAACATTATATTTTCCACTCTTACTGACAGATTAACAGATTTTTAGTGATTGCTTTTAAAGCACATCGGAATTACACTATTAATTAGTTAGCTGGGTACTTTATACTCCAAAACTAGGAGGAATCATGAAGAAATTAATAATATCAACCATTCTGGGTGTTTTCATTGCATCCACAGCCTTCGCCGATTGGATCGAAGACTTTTCTATCAACAACCAAAATGAAGGAATTGAGGTTGCAGTTGCTGAGGCACTGAAAATTGGAAAAGATCCGACCAGTATCGTTGAAGAAGGACTGAAAATACCAGGCATCAACCCTCAACATATCTTAAAAGCCCTCTATTGCGAAGGCGTTGATGGTGATGACGTAAAAACTGCAGCTGATGCCTCCGGAATCTCAGACATAATCCTTGTTTCAGCCTTTGAGAAAAGTCTTGCTGAATGTAGCGATACTGTAGCAGACAGTCAGGCATATACCCCGGTAGCAACCACTCAAAGTTTTGTTGGGTTGCCACGATCTGTAAGTTCGCCAAGATTTGCAAGCCCATCAACTTTCTGAGAAATTAAATTAACTCAGGTCTAACAGACCTGAGTTAATTTTAGTCAGACTTTTCTCATTGTCAGGGTGTATTTCCTCTTCCTCTTTGGCCAGGACAGATCATGAAAAAATTGTACATATCCGCATCAGTACTTCTCGTTACACTCTCCCCGTTTTTAATAAATAATGCGCTATCCAATGAATTAACAATCGACAAAATGGTCGTCGTTGCGCAAAATGAAACGGTGTTGCCGGCACAAGATGTTCCGATGGGCCAGGGTCCTGCAGGATCAACTGACTCTCTTCTGCCCGAAGATGACACCCTGAGTGACGATGGCGACCTTTTTGGGACGAAGGGCGGTGGCTACGTCCATCCTTTCCTGAGTATTGCTGGTGAATACACGGACAATGTGTTCAACGTCTACAGAGATGAAAAGAGTAACTTCCTCACCACTCTCACGCCTGGTATCTGGCTCGCATTTCCGCAAACAAAGGAAGTACCACTTACCATTGCACCAAACAACTCAACGTCTGGTGGTCTTCAGATAGCCCTTCCAGATTATGAAGGCTTTGAACGTTTTAACGCGTATCTTCTTGGTGCTTTAGACTTCCTCTATTATTCTGAGTATTCAGATCTTAATGACTATGATTTTAACATTGAAGGATACCTTAAATACAATCTCAGAAGTGGTCTCTCCTTTCAAATTATAGATCATTACACACGTAGCCAGGATCGTTTTGACATTGGTAATTTAACAGGAGCAGATTTAGTAAGCACTGGTGATGGCGAGGTTAATAAGGTTGATCTTATTGTGAGACGCTATTACTCAAACATTGCCATAGGTACTATCGGCTGGGATATCACAGAAAAAATTGGTTTAAAGGCAGAACTTTCTAACTTCTTTTTAGACTACAATGAAGTCGAAGATGAATTCCTCAACAGAGATGACAATGCTCTTTCTCTCTACGGTATTTTCACTTACAGCCCTAAAACTTCGTTATTCCTTGAGTACAGATATATCGATATCAGCTATGACACGGATACTTACAAGGACAACGAACAGGATTTCATATATGGCGGTATAAACTGGATCGCCTCCATGAAAACCCAAGTTAGACTTAAAGCTGGCTACCAGACCCGTGAATACAAAGATGATGTCACTGAATTGGTTAGTGAAAATTCTTCAGAATCCAACACTGACGGCCTTGCTTTCGAACTTGACATCCAATACAAAGTCACACAAAAAACAAGCACATCACTTATTCTCCATCATGAAATAGACGAAACAGACAGCTATGTTGCATTGGATAAAAAAGTTCTTGGTGGAGTTTTTCGGTATAATCAGGAATTTTCTGAAGACTTTATCGGAATGATTGATTTCACTTATGAGAATGCCAGATATAACCAGCTAATTGAAACAGAACGTGATGATGACCGGTATATCATCCGCCCAGCCCTACAATATATTTTCAGTGACTGGCTTATGGCAGAACTTGCATACACATGGGAAAAAAGAGATTCTACGGATGAACTTTTTCGTTATGACTCAAACACTATTTCCATTAGTTTAAACTCTGCGCTATAATAGGGTACTAACTTTTCTTAAAACAGGAAGGATTACACATACGACCTATAAAGAAAATTCCTGTTAAATAGCTTTTAGTTTTGATTGTGGCCTCTATTAGAATCCCGATTTGCATTCCATAACAGGATTTTTCCAATAGCCTCTAATCACTCAAGGCACAATATAGAAACCCTGTTATGCAAAACCAGAAACCATCTGTTACTGCTCTTTTATTATTTATCGTAACCTGCCTTGTCTCCCTGATTTTTCTCTCCTCAAACAGTTTCGCCAACAATTACATCATCGGCCCTGGTGATGTTCTTAAGATTGATGTCTATGATCATGATGACCTTAAAAAAACGGTTAGAGTTTCAAATAATGGCTCAATTGTCATTCCGTTCATTGGGCAGGTTCAGGTTGATGGAAAGACAATACCTGATGTAACAAAGGAGATCACCCGCCTTCTAGCTGATGGCTACATTATCAATCCACAGGTAAACATATTTATTGAAGAGTATCGTTCCAAAAAAGCTATTATCCTCGGCCAGATAGCTAAACCTGGAATTGTAGAACTACGCCGTGCAACAACTTTCCTTGAAATTATTTCTCAAGCTGGTGGAATGGTTTCAGATGCTGGCGACACTGCCACCATAAAAAGAATTACTGATGGGAAACAGGAAATTATTGTCGTTAATGTTCAATCTATAATGGAAGGTGGAGATCTTAGTCAAAATATCCTCATTCAGGATGGAGACACTATCTACATCCCAAAAGGTGGCATGTGTTATGTTACTGGGGAAGTTGCAGATCCTGATGCATACTCCTGTAATAATAACACTACAGTCCTGAAACTTATCGCAAGAGCTGGCGGGTTTACAGGAAAAGACTCAAAATCTGGTGTCCGGATAGTACGAATAATTGATGGAGAGAAGGTAATACTTAAAAATGTTGATCATAATAAATCAGTCCTTGCAAATGATATTCTCGTTGTACCGGAAAGCTTCTTTTGATCCCCGTCAGCCCTATTGATATGCTATGAACGATTACTCAACCGACCAATCAGACATTACAGACTTTCAAGAACAGGAAGTTCATCTCCGCGACTATCTTGCTATAATTTTTAAACGAAAGACAACTGTTCTTACTGTTCTCGTTATAACGTTCCTTGCTGTTTTCATAAAAACATATACTGAAACTCCAATCTACACAGCGTCCTCTCAGGTTCTCATAGAACGCAACAATTCTTCAAGTGCCATCGAACGAGGTACATCATATTACCGCTGGGACCCTGAATTTCTCACAACTCAATTTGAATTAATCCGTAGTAAAAATGTTACCCTGAGAGTCGTTAACGAACTGAAACTTGACAAAAAATACCGACACTACTTCTTTACAAAAGAAAAAGAAGGCTTGTTCACTTTCCTCTCTTCTTTTACAGACGGTATAAAAGGTTTCATTAAAGGCTTACTCTTCTCAGACTCTGAAAACACGACCAGCGCCCCAAAAGACTCTGGCTTAATGCTTTCAGAGGATCAATCAACAGATGCCGACATTATTGCTTCCATCATCTTGGGCAATCTTTCAATCAGACCAGTAGCTAACACAAAAACTGTCATTATCAGCTACAGTGACAAAAATCCTGCAATGTCCAAGCTGGTGGCAAACGCTGTTATCCAGGCGTATATGGATCAAATTCT
>DAOVZA010000072.1 GCA_030635405.1 Desulfocapsa sp. | reverse complement strand
CCAATCTTTGATTGAATGGGCATAAACAAAAGGTTTATCACTTCATACAATACAAGATCAAGGTTACCACCATCACCAACCATTGATGAGCGGTACTTGTTTAGCATCCCTGATTGACTAGCAAGTTGAACCTGAATTGACTCTCTTTCGACCTCATCATTCATTTAACAATTACTAACTCCGACAATATCGAGATTTGCATTCTTATTTTTCCTTACCTGTTTCAAGAGAAATCAGCTGTCCATTATCACCAGTCTCATGTTTATAGACGAGGTAAACAAAGAACCCTACAATACCAATGAGCAACATCTTCATTCTTAAAAGCAAGGCCATTGCTAATGTTTCAACCCCAGGAATATCGATAAGAAGAAAGTAAAAAACAAATACGGATTCAAAAAAGCCAAGATTTCCTAGAAGAGTAACTGGGATATGAGCAACAAACATTACCGTAGGTACCAGAGCACAAATATAACTAAACTGGTGCTCTACGCCAAAAGCTAAAAATGCCAGGGAAACATTTACCCAGGTAAGAAAATAAAAAAGAACCGTAAGAATAGTCAGGTTAACGAATAGTTTTTTATCATTTTTAATGGCTAGAGTGGCTGAATTTAATTTTTCATGAAGTTTTATCACGCGCTGCATAATTGAATCGTAAAATTTATTAATTTTATCAACAACTTTATGCGCCCCCTCAGGCCCGACTATGACAATACCTTTTTTCAGTATCCCCATACAATATTTAAAGATCTTATCAGGGAGAGTAAAAGGGTTTTCCACTCTCAAAATCCAGACTGTAAAGCTAATCAGCACGACAGAACCGATAATTGGAATTAAAACATAGAAACTCTGATATAAGGAGGGTTTAAAGAGAGGGGTAAGAATAACAAGAAAAAACAAGAAAAAGATACCTGAAAATCGTTCGATAAAAATGGCTATGGCAGAATAGGATTGGTCTTCAGTTATTTTTCCGGCATAATAGGACCTGACAATATCCCCGCCGACAGTTGATGGCAGCATATTTGAAAAAAAATAACCTATCAAATATATGCGAAAAAGAGTCATGAACGGCACTTTTTTACTGCCCACATCAAGAATCATTTTCCATTTAAGGCAGCTAACAACCACCATAATTGGACTTAATAGCAGTGACAACGCGAGATAAAACCAGTTAATGCGAGAAAACATCAATGCGAGTTGGTTCCCCTGCACAAACGAAATCAGTATTGAAAAGAAAACAAGGCTGATAACAGCTTTAACAGCCAGTTTTTTCTTACTTACTTTCGATGACACTACAATGCATCTAGGATATTGGTTACCAGGGTAACGCTATCTCTTGATTTCTGTTTTTCAAGTTTAACAATGGGCTCCATCAATTCAGCAAGACCTTCTCTTTCGTTCCATGCTTTAGACATTAAAGCTGTTAGGTTTTCGACAGATAAATCCTCAAAATCTATTGTCCAGTCTCCCATCCCCACAGTTCTTAAAAACCCTGCACTTTTGGGATATGCGTTTATTGAAATGGGTGGTGTTCCCACGGCTGAAGAAAAGATTAACGTATGGGTACGAAGCGCTGCGTGCACATCAACTTTGCTCAGTAAGCCGGTGAGCTCCTGGAAGGTGTAATCACAGTTGCCAACTACTTTAATTCTGGATTGATGACGGCTATGCTGAACACATTCCAAAGTTACCTTCATATCCATGATCTGACTTACAGTGAAAAGAATATCAACGTCAAGTTGTTCAATTAATGCGTCAGCAGTACCACCCAGAATTTTACAAAAGTTTTCACGATTTAAACTTCCGGTTTCACTCCAGTTGTCAATATAAGCATTAACATTGAGACCTATCGTTCCCTTTTGATTAGTGAACAGGCCTTCTTTACTAATAATTTCATCCATCCGCTTTTCAGACGGCAACTTGGTATTCAAGGCACAATCAGCATGAATAACTATGTCTGGATGGTTTAATTTAAGATCTTCGATAAGACTTTTTGTCTGAGCATCTCTTGTGATTACCAGTGGAGAAGAATCAAGAACCTTCTGGAGTGCGTTTTTGCCAACTTCATGGTCGATGGGACCAATTGATGAATTATAAAATACTATTGGAATATTCTTTTTCTTACATGAAGGTGCAAATAAAGCAATCGACTTAAGATTATTAACAAATGGATTGTTAAACTTACGATCAAATAAAATATTGTCAGTAATCAGCACCATGTCAGTGTTCGTCATGGCACTGTACATTGGCCAGCCAAGATTTTTCAGTGCCAGATTCCATGGCATCATACCAATGGGTTTAACCGGATGATGACCAAAACTTTTCTGTATAAAACTAGTACTTAAAGTTGGAATTTTAAAGGTGATATCAGATCTAACCAGAGCAAAATCATCTAAAAGATTGCCTAAAATAGCGTTATCACCGGCATTACGACCGGAGTTATTACCTAAAACAGTAATCGTCTTCATGGAACCCTCAATATTATAAACAATTCAATTTATTAAACGTTAAGCCAACCCTGTTCAACATACCAGTCTGCTGTTTCAATAATACCATCTTTATTTGAATGTATTGGTGAATACCCCAATACTTTTTTCATTTTGGAAATATCAAAGTTACGATCTTTGGAATAAAAAGCAACTCTGCGCCGATATATTGGCGGTTCAATCTTGAGCGGTTTACAGATAAACTCGCAAATGTCTCCAAGAAGGAAAAACGGGCCGATGGGTAGGCGGATAACCTTACTCTTTTTCCCGAAATGTTCGGCAACAATCTTGGCAATATCAGCTATGGCAATCGGCTCTTCTGCACCGGAGATAATCGTTTCTCCTTCGGCATCTTCGTGAGTTGCAGCAATGATAAACGAATTTGTCAAATCATCGACATGAACAAGATGATACATACAGTTACCATTTCCAAGCAGTGGGAAATATGATTTCAATCCCATCTTGAACAATTTAACCAATCGTCTGTCACCCGGACCATAGATAGCAGCAGGTCTGATAATCGTATATGATATCTTGTTTTCTGAAGCATATTCATTGAGCCATTCTTCAGCCTGTAGCTTGGTACGCTGGTATCCATCACCAGGGGCAAAGGGGTATTCCTCCGTAGCAGGCGGGTTCTCAATATGACCATGAACGCCAATGGTTGAAATATGAATATATCGTTTAAAATCAGGGTTTTTTACAACCTCATTAACAATGATCTGGGTTGATTTGACATGGACGTTCCAGTAATCCTTTTCCATGGACTTTGCATCACGAAAGGCGGCAGCCACATGAAAGACATACTCCTGGCCAGCAAGTGCTTTTTTCATTATTTCTTCGTCAAAAACATCTCCCCGAAACCATTTTATATCCAGATCCTGTAACGGTTCAATGTTTGAGCTAGTTCTTGCAACAGCTGATACTTTAAGACCAGCTTTAATAAGCTTTCTGGTTAAAACAGTTCCAGTGAAACCTGTTGCTCCGGTAACCAGAACAGAAGTCCCTTCCGGGATTTTACACAAATTTTCGTCCATCTCTTATTTACTCCACTAATTTATATACTAATCAATCAAACTTAATAACAATTGCCCGATACCGTCTTCCAGAAAAGTTTGTTAGCTGAATACGTTTTACGAAACAAGATCAAAAAAGAATGAAATGTAATTTTATTTCATGATAATCGCAACCCTCATTCATTAATAAATACGTAACGTAGGTTGAACACAACAAATTGGTTCACATAATTTGAATTTTATGAATTCCCAGCAATGCAACAAAAACAAACGAGTACATGGAAATAAAAAATATAGCTAACAAGAATAATGTGAATATTTTTTTGTTTATATACTCCAGTGACTGGCTATAAACAACCCCAAGTATGGGAACAATGGGGAAGGATGAGATATCACTAGTTAAAATTTTACTTGGATTTTTTATTTTTATAAAGTCTCGTCAGGGTCTGTAGTAACCCTGATCCCCCTCCAACGGCAACAGAAACATCCTTTGTTCCTTTAATATAAGAACGAACGGATTGAACCGGGTTTTCATGGTTAAAATCAAAATCCCATAACGATGCATAGCATCCCATCATCTTTTCTTCTCCCTCAAATGGCAAAGGATCTGACCCTGCAAGAACTGAGTAGCCGCTTTTCTTCGCTTTAGCCATAAGCTTTGGAGTAGGCCAACACCATGGACGTAAAGTTGTGTCTCCGATTGCCAACTCAGAAAAGTTGTGTTCAGAAATAATTTTGTTCACAATTTCACCACGTTTAAAAAACCATTTCCCAGGTGCCCAACTCAGTACACTAATGCCACCTTTTTCACGTACCCTATTGATAACTTCTTCTGCAGGTAAGCCATCTGGGATATCGGTATCGATGGTCAATGCAAGAATTTCAAGACGTTCCTGAGTAATAATTTGGCGACCGGCAAAAAGATAAAGATCATTAAAGCCTTTTTGTTTTAGTAGTACAGATTCTCCTAATGGAAGAACCTCAATGGAGGAATCATCATTGAACAGATTGCCTTCACAGATATCTCTAAAAAAATGACAATCATGCCTTTCAGCCAGGAATCCTAATTGGACAGCCTCAGATGACAGTAAGGAGAGATTTTTACGTAATGTATTCAGCCCCTGCTTGAGGTCATAACATGGATAAAAATGAAGATGGGTATCAGCAACAACTTGAGTCATGATAATTCACTAGCCTATAATATTATTTAATTGTTTTTTCAGTATCAAGCACATAGCTATAACAGTCTGATATTCTTTTGCAATACTCATTAAAATTATACTTTATTTTGTACATTTTTAAATTTTCAATTCCCATTGCTTCTCTTTTCCCCTCATCTCTGATTAACATTGTAATTCCACGGGCAAACTGAGAAGGTGTTGCCTCCATAAGCATACCATTTTTTTCATTCATCAGTAGTCTATTTGAAGGAATGTCAGTTGCAACTATGGAACGTCCTGCTTTCATATAATCTAAAATTTTTAAGGGCGTATTAACACCTGTGGCCCTGGGAGAAAGAAGAATATCAGAAGCACTAAGGTAATGAGGGAGAATATCAGGTGCAATTTTACCAAGAAACGTTACATTTTCCTCAACTCCTTCTTTTTTAAGAATCAATTTTCTTTCAGCTATTTCCTCATCGCTCCCACCAATAATTACAAAGCGGGCATTGGTTTCTTCTTTCATCACTTCAGGGATAGCAGCAAACATTAGATCCACCCCCTGATAGGAGGCAAAGGATCCGACGAAAGCAATAAGAACCTCGTTCTCGTCATGCTGAAGTTCTTTCTTCAAAGAATCTACTTTATCAGGCTCTGCTTCAACTAAGGAAGATGGAATATCAAAAATATGAAAAGCTTTTGTTCCGGTTTCCATCTCTTCAACCTGCTTAACAAGACCCGGACCTGTACATATTACAGCGTCAACCATTTTAACGGTCATTCGTTCGACAAAGGCATAAATAGAAAGAATACAATTTTTCAAAAATCCTTTCTTGTAGGAGAATGGATCTGAATGTTTTTCGAAAATTGATCGCGTTTTAAATAATCTCGACAACACAACAGCGATCATGCCGGCTTCCTCAACACCATGAATAATATCATATTTATTTTTCCGGCAGAGGGTGAAACCTTTCCAAAGAATTAATATATCAAAAAATATTTTAAGAAGAGACGGGCCGATGGGAACATCTTCAATGTTAAGAGGATTGGCAACACGTATTACTCTTCCATTTTCAAAAGTTTTATCTTCACCAATGGGTAGCGTTAGAAGGTCAACTGAATAGTCCAATTTGGTCAAGGCAAGCATGTTGAGATTGACCCGGATTGGCGATCCCCGCCACTGAAAAAAAGGTTGTGGAGATATAAATAATATTTTCATAGCGTTTTATTACTGCGTTTAGTCAATAAAAATGATTTTTCAACATGCGAATAAAGAAAGCAGGCAAGGACATAACTCAGACAACACGTTAAAATAAATCTTGGAAAACCTACAAAGGAATGCCCTGTATAATACGGCAATGCTTTTTTTAAGACACTATATACTAATGGGTGAAAAAGATAAAAGCTGAAGGAGACAACCCCAAGGGCTCGTAATGGGAGCGTTGATAACATCCGATTGAAGAATGTTTTCTCTGAAGCGACAATCGCAAACAGCAACATACCTGCCATCACACCAAACCACGGAAAATAGATCTGAGCAAAAACCTTTTTGCCTCCCCATAGATAAGTAGTCGAACCAAGGAGGAAAACAAGTAATAAAATGACCCCGAAACTTGCAAATATCGGTTGTAGAGTATGTTTTGAAGCAGATGTCTTCACGTATGGTTCATATATACCATAGTAAAGATAAGACGCTATCATTCCAGATAGAAAGATACCTACAAATGGACGTAAGCCCTTATAGGTCATCCCATAAAGAGAAATAATATGTTTATCTAAAATCAAATTTGCCCAAACCATTAGCAGTGTCATGCCAAAAACAATCAGCCATGGGCGATTTCTCGCAGCAAAAATAGTTACAATCATAAGAACAGGAGTGAGGAGATAAAAAAATGCTTCCTGAGGGACCACCCATAGATGCCCACTTCCCTGCACAAAGAGAAAATGCCTGATTGCCTCATTAAAACGAGAAGAAATAAAGACAACAGGCACTATATAAAAATAAGATAGGTGAACAATACGCTGTACCCGTCGTACAAAAAAGTCACTCCAGTATTTCAACGAAAAGGCACGTTTAGAATCATTGATAAACGGGCGAGCAAGCAAGAAGCCACTTAAACTCATAAAAATCCAAACCCCACCAGCGCCAAGCCCTGTAAACCGCCCCCACGTATGGTCGGCAACAACCATGAGAGCAGCAATTCCTCGTAGACCATCAAGAGCATAGACATTAGAGCCAGATGATGGCTTCTTCTTATTGATATCAAAAAATGAAGGCATTTTTGAGAAATCAATGCGTTGTATAACAAGAACGAGAAGAACTGAAATAATCAATGGTAATATATATAAAAGAAAAACATTTGAATTCAGCGGTTTTGTTGAAGTCAGGTACGGGCCATCTGTGTGAGAGATAATTTCAACATGATCCTTCCTCAAGGACATTTGTATTTCTTTTTTTCCAGGTTCGAATAGGCGGTAAATATCGGCAGGCCTGTATACAACAGGCTTTGTAAAATGACTATAAACAACAATTTTATATAACTTTACAAGCCCTGCCTTTCCACCGAGATCAAGTCGTACCTTAGTGACAGGTTTATCGTGTAATAAAAAGTCAGCTTTCTGTTTTTTATTTTTTTTAACTCTGTTTGAAATGACAGAAAAATGCTCGTCAAAGGAGCCTTTCCTCAAGCCATTCCAATAAAACAACTTGAGTTCATCGGAGTGATCAAGAGCAACGGTCACCGTAATTCGTGAGGCATCAGGTAAAATTGCTTTAGAGAGTGCTACAAGGGATATAAAAACAGTGATCAATAAAAGGATTGAAGAAAGAATATAGTAATATTTTTTGAAAAATTTATATACTTTCATAAATCGTTATTTTTCAGAAATTTACCACGATATGATTGTAGATTTTATAGTTGCGATACAAAGTGTCTCATATCTATCCCAGTTGGAATATCGCCACAAATATAAAGGAATAAAATGAAACTAAAAACATGGCTAGTAACAACAGTTTAGAGAGTGATTTTTGCATCAGGTTGTAAAAATGAAAAGCTAAAATACTTAACATTGGGACAATTGGCAAAAGATATCTTCCTTGAGGTTGGAAATCTTTCGTCCAGGAATGATACAAAGATACGGCAATCAGCCCTCCTGCACAGGTAAAAAACCCAAACAACAATACGTTTCCTGACCTTCCTCCACGAACAAAAATTGTAACAACAAACAACGTAAAAAAAGCTATTCCCAACCAACGGATGGTTGTGTAATAAGAATCAGCAGCTGTCGCCGTAAAGTAACCGTACATACCAAAAGCACTTAGAAAGACCTTTTCGAACCATCGATCAATAACAACAAGTTTCTTT
>DAOVZA010000042.1 GCA_030635405.1 Desulfocapsa sp. | reverse complement strand
TGCTGATTATTTTACGCTCAAAAGAAATGCCTGAACTACTTGGCTGTTAACCACAAGTAAGAGATTCGTATACGTTCGCTATGCGAATAACCATTTCAAGAGAAAAAACGTTCCTAGTCCTGCGCCCGCAGAACTATACATCATTAGTCAGGGGATACAATCACTCCCATATTTCTTTGCAAGAACTGCAAAGGTGGCAATTGCTGCCACCCCTGCGATTATCAAAAAGACAAAATCTGTCATTTCTACCCTTTAATTCGTGTACCGGTTTTCTTACGAAGACGAATTGATTTTGGTGTCACTTCAACAAGCTCATCATCATTAATATATGCAATACAATCCTCAAGGGTCATATCCGCAGGAGGGGTCAAAACCACTGATTCATCCGTTCCAGAGGCACGCATATTGGTGAGTTTTTTACCCTTTGCAGGATTAACAACAAGATCACCGCTACGGCAATGCTCACCTAAAATCTGTCCCACATACATTGGAGAGCCAGGACCAACAAAAAGTTTTCCACGATCCTGGAGATTAAAAAGGGCAAAGGCAACTGAGGTGCAGTTTTCTTTAACAATAAGAACACCATTTATACGGTTTGTAATATCACCGGCCCATGGCCCATACTCTGCAAAAACATAACTCATCATTCCCATTCCCTTGGTATCAGTCATAAAATCTGAACGATATCCAAGTAAACCACGAGTCGGGATCTTAAACTTCAGACGAACCATACCATTCTGAGTATTCATCTCTTCCATCTGGCCTTTGAGTTTACCAAGTTTCTCGATAACAGGTCCCTGATATTGCTCATCCACATCGACGGTGAGTTCTTCGTAGGGCTCAAGAGTTTTACCATCCTTTTCTATCAAAATAACCTGAGGACGAGTCACCTGAAGCTCATAGCCTTCACGTCTCATCTTTTCGATGAGGATGGAAAGATGTAACTCACCACGTCCTGAAACTCTAAAACCAACGGCATCTGTGAGTGGTTCATACTGTAGAGCCACATCAGCAAGTGTTTCACGTTTGAGACGTTCCTCGATATGACGGGAGGTAACAAACTTTCCTTCTTTTCCGGCAAATGGTGAATCGTTAGGGATAAAATTCATTGAAATAGTAGGAGGATCAATGTCGATCAGTGGCAATGGCTGTGGATCATCAGGATCAGTGAATGTTACTCCAACGGTAACATCTTCCATTCCGGCGACTGCTACGATCTCTCCGGTTGTTGCAGACTCTGTAGGAATCTTCTCATCACAGGAAAAACGATAAATTTTACTTATCCGAACAGGTTTAATAGTACCATCACGACGAGCAACAACCACGGGCTGGTTGATGGAAAGTGTTCCATTTACAACTTTTCCAATTCCAAGACGTCCAAGATATGGAGAATAATCGATGGTTCCGACCTGCATCTGCAACGAGGCTTCGGGTGAACCGGCAGGGGCGGGAGTATGATCAACGATCATCTGGGAAATAATATTCATATTTCCACCAGCTTCAATGGTATCGGTGTGTTCTTTTAGAGCATAACCTTCTTTAGCTGATGCAAATACAACCGGAAAATCAAGAACATCATCAGGTGCATTGAGTTTAACAAAAAGATCAAATACCTGGTCCACAACCCAGTCACAGCGGGCAGCAGGTTTATCTATCTTATTAATAACCACGATTACCGGAAGATGATTTTCAAGAGCCTTTTTCAAAACAAAATAGGTCTGAGGCATGGGGCCTTCCTGTGCATCCACAAGAAGAAGTGCTCCGTCAGCCATACGTAATACTCGTTCAACCTGGCCACCAAAATCAGCATGACCGGGGGTATCGATAATATTAATCCAGTGATCTTTATATTCGTATGATCCATTTTTGGCAGTGATGGTGATTCCACGTTCGCGTTCCAGATCTCCGGAATCCATCAAACGTTCAGCAACTCTTTCGTTTTCACGGAACATACCGGAATGTTTAAATAACTCATCAACAAGAGTTGTTTTGCCATGATCTACATGAGCGATAATAGCAACGTTACGAATCTTATCCTGTTCCATCTTGTGCCTCTTAAAAATGAAAAAAGCACCCAGCCATATGCGGATGCTTTAAATGTATTTTCTACTTCTTTCGTACTACTATTTATGATTTCGAAAACTCAACAGAATAACAGGATCTCACGAACTTGGCAAGAAGATTAAATCAGAAAGAATCAAGGATTTTTTTTCGGGCTTGAGCGGAACGTTTCAACACAGATACAGCTTCATCCACATAATCAAACACCTTGGCCTGTTTTCCTTTGGCAGGACGCATAATTCGTCCTAATACCTGAAGAAGACGCCCTTCAAAAGTGATCGGGGTGGTGAGAAAGAGATTACTCAACCCGGGACAATCAAAACCTTCGCCAATGAGCTGTAGCGTGGCTACTAAAACCTGCACCTCTCCATCCTGTACAGCTTTAACTATGCTTGCCCTATTTTCAGCGGAGGTTTGTCCGGTGAGCAATACAACAGTAACATTTTGCAGCATGAGTTCCTGTTCGAAAGCCTGACAATGTGAAACCCGATCTGAGACCAGCAACTGAATTCCACTATGTTTTTTTCTGGCTTCACGAGCCACATCATCAACAATCTGTTTATTACGGGTTGCATCTTCTATAAGAGCTGCAATTAATGGCTGAGAGTCACCCTGATAGTGATATTCAAAAGTTGTTTTCCGACGAACCAATTCCGGCTTTACAATGGCACCAGCTTCTTCCAGCTCTTTCTGATCCACCTTATGAAACTGATCTCCCATATAAAAATTAATCAATTTCGTTAAACCTTCATCACTGCGAAAAGCTGTGGCAGACAAACCAAGAAGATAATGGCCGGGGAAATTGCTCACAATATCTGTGAAAAGTGCGGCGGGAACCCGGTGGCATTCATCCACCACAAGATGCCCAAACCTAGGAACCAGTTCATCTACTCTCTTTCTGGCAGTATTCACAATACCAACAGTTATGGGTTGTACGTCAAAGCGACCATCACCAACCAAGCCTGGTGTTTGCCCAAGAAAATCCTGAACACGCTCCTTCCATTGATACAACAGCTCTTTGGTATGAACCACAATAAGTGTCGGCTGACGGCGCTCTGCAATAATAGCAAGGGCCATTACTGTTTTTCCACTTCCTGTCCCAGCTTCCAGAACACCAAAAGATCTCTTCTCGGCAGCAAGCAACGCCGCTTGTTGATAAGGTCTTAACGTACCCCCAAAGACAAAGCTTTCCTCGGGTAAAAGAAGTCGTTTATCACGAATTTTTGGAGTTTCGTGAAGAAATTCACGACACAGCAGAACCGATTGATTGGCAAAGCCCCGGGGAAAACGCAGGCCATTTGGTACGGACTCGTAGTACTTTAGCGTGGGTTTGAGTTTCTTTCCAATCCAACGACCATACTTTTTTGCTGCTGTATATTTGGGATTATCAATGGTAAGTCTATCCTTAATCTCTTTTTCAAGAGCGAAAGGAATGTTCTCCATAAGACAATCAGCAGCAACGGTAAGAGATGGAATGAGAACACTTTTCATTTGATTATCTAAGAAGTCTGTGGCATTTCTAGTACAATTGGCAAATTAGAATAGTATCAATCATATCGTTACAACACAACACTCACTGATGCCCAACACACTGGCCCATATCGGCTTACAAGTGCCCCTTACTCGATTGGGCCTCAAAAAAGCTCCACTACAGTGGATTATAGTGGGCTGCATTATCCCTGACATTCCCTGGATTGTCCAGCGTATTCTAACTCCACTGACAGACCCTTTAACCCTGCGACTCTACACAGTTACTCAGGCAAGTCTCATTTACTGCCTGCTTCTCTGCCTGGCGTTATCAATGCTGACACGAAACAGCAGATATATCTTTTTTGTTTTAGCAGGAAACAGCCTGGCCCATTTACTCATAGATGCAACTCAAATCAAATGGGGGAATGGGGTAAATCTATTAGTGCCCTTTTCCTGGTATAGCACCAACTTTGGCTTATTCTGGCCAGAACATATATCGAGCTATATTTGTACCGCAATTGGCTTTCTCATATGCCTTTTTCTCTGGCCCAAGGCCATCCAAAACGACCTCTCACTACAAAAACCTACCAAACGAAAAGCAATCTATGCTTCAATCTGCCTCATTTTCTATTTTTCAAGCCCGGTGCTACTGATCAGCTCAGCCTACAATGCTGACGTCCACTACAGCCAATCACTTAGTAATACGCAGGAAAGAACAGGGAAAAAGCTTGAAATAGATAGGGCACAATTTAATACTGCCACAAACACTCTTCAATGCTACATTGACAAAAATCTGAAAATTGCCAATATGTCTCTAATGGAATCTGCAACCATATCCATCCGTGGACAATTCATCAACAACAGCACCATTGAACTGCAAAATATTCACACACACCTAGCTTTTCGAGACTTTGCATCCTACGCTGGAATTTTACTTGCCATATTGCTATGGACACACTCACTCATTTATAAAAACATCTCGCCACACAGGAACCCCAAATGACCTTTAAAACATTGTTTTCAACACTGCTTTTTTTCTTCCTCGCTGGATCACTCTCCCATGACACTACAAGCCAGGAACAGATCACCATGAACCTTCCAGTAAGTATTGTCCAGAGTGCAGCCGATAAAAGCCTGCCTCTGACCTTCAGGATGGATTCAAAAGCCCTGTTAGGGACAATATCAATAGATAAAATAGAGGATCTCAAATTTCTCAAAGACAAACTTTCAAGCCACATAACCATGAGTGGACATGACTTACGAATCGTCACCTCAATTGCCGGTCATGACCTCAAGATGAAGCTGGGTAATGTCACAATGAGCTTTCAATGTGATGCCACTATTCGCTTTGATGCTGCAAAACAAATCCTGTTCATAAGACCGATCATCACAAGCCTTCAATCTTCAAACGATCAAGCAACCGATGTTGCATCAACTATTGCCCTGCTTTTTAACAACCGTGAGCTTCCTCTTCAAATTGAGAAGCTCAAACCCCTTGTAGCAAATACTGGCAATAAATTGCTTAATATTTCGATGAACACTAATAACATTGAACTCCAACCAGACAGCCTGTTGGTAAGTATTTCACCAATTATCAACGTGAAAAAACAGTAAGGGATCTTTAATTGCCAGAACCTGCTTTCTGCTGAGACAACCGAATGAGACTGTCCCACAGAATCTTTTTCTGATCATCATCAAGCCCCACAAACTTCACGGCAAAAACATCATCCTGCACCCTGACAGCTTCAGAAAGGATTTTAAAGGGAATATCCAAATTCTCATTTTGGAGAAACGCAAGTGTCAGACTAACTTCGTCTCCCAGTGAAACCTGGTGATTCATTGCATTAATCGAACAACCACCCATGGAGACATCATTAAGCAAAGCCTTCTGTTCACCGTCACCACTTGAGTATCTCAGAGCTTGCTTATAAAGAGAAAATCTCAGGGTCGAACGCCTTTTGGAGGTAATTATCTGTTCCTCTGCTTCCTCAAGGGTGGAGACAAACACTGGTTTATAGCCCTGAAATATTGTGGCAAACTGAATTTGTTTATAAATCAGTGTATTTTTTTTCAATACACAAACCATCTCCCCAGCTCCATTACTGAGCAGATAGTTCAGAATATTTTTAAAAGTCGGGATAATATCGAGAAATGCAAAACCACATTTCGTCAGATCAGAAACCACATCAAATCCGGGTTGTAAATCAGGCACACAAAAACGCACCTCGGTATACAATTCCCCCAGATTCTTTCTGTTAATTCGGCTGGCAAGTGTAAAACTAAGGCGATTCTTGCTTCTATCCGCTATTACTTTCAGATCACTCAAGGTTTTCTCGGCGAAAATGTTTGATGAAAAATATGTCTCAAGTCCCTAAATATTGTATCATCAACAAGATCATTTACAAAACTTTCTTTAGCGGCTATCAGAAAGACATGATTGCCATACAACAAACAAATAAGCCAATCCTGCTCCATCACTAGAACACAACTACATTGATACATCAGATACGAAAATTTCAGGAACTGACACTTGAAGAAAAGATTCTTTTCATTCAGGCCTTCATGCTATTAGGAATGGTCCGTACTGCCATATTAACTGTTCCATTTAAGCGACTTACCCGATCTCTTGATCAACAAAAAACGATTAAATCAGCTCCAGTATTACCCGCAGCTGAGATGGACAAAGCTCTACTTATTGGAAAGGCAATTAAAAGAGCAGCACAATACACCCCATGGCAAAGCACCTGCCTGCCCCAAGCCCTTACAGCATATCGAATGTTATACAAAAGAAATATTCCAGGTGTTTTTTACCTTGGGGTATCAAAAGAGGGTACAGAAACGGCAAAGGCCCACGCCTGGTCCCAATGTGGAGACACGATACTCACTGGTGAGAGTGGACATGAGTCCTTTACTGTTGTATCTGTTTTTATATGGAGTCCACGAGACTGAAGACTATTTATCCTTTCTCTGGAAACTTGCTGAATATAGTTTTACAGTTATAAATTGAGGCCAACAGGAAAGATTCATTTTTCTTGATTAATTCCGTTTAGATTTCTCCCAACAACAACTATTCCCATTACAATATGATTGATAAAAACCAGGTATTCCTACTATCCACCGATGTACTCAGTCAGGAAATTGACGGAGAATCTGTCTTGCTTGATATGAAAAGCGAAAACTACTTTGGACTAAATGAGGTCGGGAGCAAAGTCCTGACATCTCTAAAAGATGGGGCAAGCCTTGATCAATTGGTTGCGTCTTTGCTAGACACATATGAAGTTGAAACAAAAGAATTGGAGACGGATATTTCAGAACTTCTCTTACAACTGCTCGACGCTGGACTAATCACTCCGAAGGCCACATGACACAGATCTCCACTTAACATACAGAACTTTTCGAAATAACTGCTGACCGCCTGTAACCGATCAGACGGAAGCAGACATGCCTGGCACCAATAAAAGAACGAGGATTAAATATGGCTTTAGCTAAAAGTTGTCAGAATTTTTCATGTGATGTTCTCATCGTAGGTGGTGGTGGAGCAGGTCTCAGAAGTGCCATTGAAGCAAGAGAAAATGGCGCTCGAGTGATCGTGGTTTCTAAAACAAAAGTCGGGTATGGCAACAATACCATTATGTCGAAAGCAATTCTTACCTCCCCAGGGTGGGGAGATAGCGATGACTCCCCACAGGTTTATTTACGAGATACCATTGTCGGAGGCAGATATATCAACGACCAGAAACTTGTAAATATAATGGCTGGAGAAGCAGGGAACCAGCCTTCAATACTTGAAAAATATGGCGCCAGCTTTTCAAAGCAAGACGATAATTTTGATCTTCTTGCTATCCCAGGTCATACCTTTGCCCGAGACGTTCAGGGAAAAAACCATAAGGGCAAGGACTACATGCTTCCCTTGCTGTCATATGCCAGTGCAATAGGGGTGGATTTTGTAGACAACGTTTTTATCACCAAGCTTTGTTCCAGTAATAACAGAATCGCTGCAGTAACCGGAATTTCTGAAAAAGGTGAATTTGTCACCTTCAAGGTGAAATGCGTCATCTTAGCAACGGGCGGCTACTCACAGATCTATTTCAATTCAAGCAACACTCCAGGTATAAATGGTGACGGCCTGGCCCTTGCCTATGAAGCTGGCCTTACCATGAAAGACATGGAGTTTGTTCAATACTACCCCACAGCGTCAGGAAAAAGAGGAAGTAATCTCCTGTTATATGAAGGATTTCTTTTTAATGGTGCAGTGCTGAAAAACTCAAATAATGAAGACATTTTGATGAAACATAGCCTTAATAATCCGAAGACCCTCACCAGAGATCTTCTGGCTCAAACAATATTTAAGGAAATCCGTGACGGTTTTGGCATTGACAATGGTGTTACAATGGATCTCAGAGGGGTTTCCGATGAAAGATTGAGAAAGCTCAAGCCAATGCTTCCACAGGGTGTTTTTGAGAAAAAAACATGTATTGTAGCGCCCACAGCTCATCACAGTATGGGAGGTATTATGATTGACACCAACACTCAGACTGAACTCCCCGGTCTCTTTGCTGTTGGTGAGGTTTGTGCAGGTATGCATGGTGCGAATCGCCTTGCTGGGAATGCGCTTGCTGAAATTTTTGCGATGGGAGGAATTGCTGGACGCACTGCAGCCATCAACGCTAAAGAAAATGACAAGACTAGTTTTCCTGAAGCCCAAATTGAACAAGAACGAAAGAGGCTGGATGCTCTTTTTTCAAAAAATGGTGAAAGTGAAGATTCAATACTTTTGATTAAATCACTCAAAAAAATGATGTGGTTAGAAGCAGGAATAGTCAGAAGCTCGGATGGTCTTAAAAAAGCACTAATACAGATCAAAGAATTCAAAACTCAGAGCCAGAAATGCCAAGCAGAGACGCCAAAAGAGCTGATGAACAAGATCAGCCTCCAAAACATGATACTGACCTCGGAAATGGTATGTAAATCAGCGCTCTTGAGAACAGAAACCAGAGGATCACATTGTCGATCTGACTATCCAGTGGAAGATAATGCCAATTGGCTAAAAAATATTGCTGTACGTAGAGAAGATGGTGGTATGAGCATGAACATGAGACCAGTTCAGCTGGCGCATATTTCTCCGGCATAACCGGATTTCCCCAAAGAAAGGAAATGACTGCCGTCGGAGAGATCGATATCTAGATTTAATTTGCCACCTGCCGCCTCTACATATTTTTTTAGAGAAGAAAGCTTAATATCCTGACCATTCTTTTCCATGCCAGCAATAGTCGGTTGTTTTACTCCCATTGACAAAGCAATATCATTCTGTGTTAATTTAGTTTTTTCTCTAAGCTCTGCCAAGTGAATGTTGAGGAGCATTTCTGTTGCCAATGCTTTGGCCTTCTTTACAACCTCAGGCTTTTCGTGTGCTATAATTTCTTTTAGTGTTCTAGCCATCACTTACCCTCCAGGTTAACCAAATGATTCTTGTATTCTTTATCTGCTTTAGGAATCATTTGTTTGTAAAATCTTTTTTCGTTGCACGTTTTATTGCCTGCACAAAGAATCACCGCTTTAAGATGCTTTTAACAGAAACTTCAGAAAATCTATCAAAAGGGAGTTATTGGCAAGGATTAATCGTATTGGCCAAACCGCAGGGGTTAACTTATTCCTAATTAGATAGAGATAGTTTTAAAATTATTCTATCTGTTTGATGATTGTTTTTGTATCTTTTGTTTGCTGATCAACAAGGCCCTTAATTTCTTTTGCTTTGTCAATTGGGGTATTAATCTGGTCAACTACCTTGTGCGCAGTCTTGTCAGTAAAATTTTCAATACTATTTTTTTCTCCCTCTTTGTTATTGCCATCACATGCAGTAAAGCTGATCATAAGTAGCAGTGTAGAGAAAAGAAGTATTAATTCGCTTGTTGTCTTCATATGGTACCAAAGGTAAAGTTAATATTTTGAATGAGACTGTAATTTGAACTTATTCTGTCAGATCTGATCGAAGCTCATTTTCAAAGCTGTCAGATAAAGTACGAATAACTACATCAGGGCACAACTTCATCGGGGCACGTAAGAAGTATTCAAAATTGGGGGCTTAAAATGTGCTTTCCCCTGCCTATAATTTTGAAAAGCAACCTCCTACAAATCCGCATCTTGTGTCCTTCCTGGTTCACCAGATTGAACTTCCATTTGTGGCCAGTGATACGGCTGTTGGTGCTTCTAAAAGTCAGGTGTGAGATAAATACATGCGAGAATAAAAGCAGCAAATGCAACCCAACGTATGTATTTTCTCAGATTATCACTTTCCTGTGTCTTTTTCTCACCCCCTCTCTCCCCATCTTTGTTATCCCATTTAGCTTTCTTTTTTGGGTAATCCATTTTCACCTCACCTCACCTCACCTCAAACCTTACCTGACTAACACCCCTT
>DAOVZA010000354.1 GCA_030635405.1 Desulfocapsa sp. | reverse complement strand
GGACCGAATATCACAGAGTGGACTGAAAGAGATCGTAACCCAGGAGTCTGCAGTGGGCGACCTTATCCGTAGAGTAAATCGCATACAACTCAACAGAGCTCCCACGGAAGAGATTTTTCTTATAACTACCCTGCTGATCAAAAAGGAGCAGCTTGACCGTCTCCATCTTATCTCCAAAGGAATAGAAGATTACCAGCAACTAAACTATCTCAAAGAGCCTTTTAAATTCTGGATTCTTATTATTCTTCTCATTGTAACGCTGCTTATCATATTTGCCGCCATTTGGTTTGGGCTTTATATTGCCAGAAGTATCACCGGACCACTGGACAAAGTAGCCATGGCCACAAGACGTGTTGCCGATGGAGATCTTGATTTTGTACTGGAAAAAGAATCTAACGATGAAATGGGACTTCTCGTTGACTCATTCAACACAATGACTTCACACCTCAATGCCAGTAATGCAAAGCTGGCTGACGCTCATCAGGCTCTGCAAAAAAGCTCTATGGAATCAGATGACAGAAGACGATACACAGAGATCATCTTGCAAAACGTTGAGGCTGGAGTAATTTCTCTTGACGAAGGTGGAAGAATCACCACCATAAACCGGTTTGCTGAAAAGTTATTAAATATCAGCTCTGATTTCTTTCTTAACCGCAAATTTTCTCAGGTTCTCCCGCCGGATCATGCGTCCATCATCGATGAATTCATTAAAGAAATAACCATAACCGGTAAACCTTCTGTGCGTCAGCACCTCAAACTCTCCGTTCTAAAACAGAATTTTTCTCTCTTCGTAACATTCACCCGTCTTGAAAACGAAGAAGGCGCTCCTCTTGGATTCGTACTCGTTTTTGCAAACTTAACAGAGCTTGAAAAGATGCAGCGAATGGCTGCCTGGCGTGAAGTTGCAAGACGTATTGCCCATGAGATAAAAAACCCACTCACCCCCATACAACTTTCAGCACAAAGATTACGCCGTCGTTATCCCGAAATCTTAGAAGAAGACAACTCAATTTTTGATCAATGCACTAACACCATTATCAAACAGGTTGATGAAATAAAACTGCTTGTCAGCGAATTTTCACAATTTGCGAGAATGCCAAAGATCAATCTTGCACCGGCAGATATCACAGCACTGATCAATGAGACCCTTTTTCTCTACAAACAGGCCCATGGAGAAATCTCATTCAACGTTGATTGCAAAGACACAATACCAACATTCAACTTCGACAGTGAACAGATAAAACGATGCTTCATTAACCTCTTTGACAATGCAGTTGCAGTTTTACCAGAGGGCGGTACAATAGATATTCTCCTTTTTCTTGATGATGACGAGGAGAGTATCTTTATACAGGTTTGTGATTCTGGGCCGGGCATTACTGAGGACGATAAACTCAGACTTTTTGAGCCCTATTTTTCTACAAAGAAAACAGGAACCGGCCTTGGACTGGCCATTGTTTCAACCATTATCTCTGATCATAACGGCTATGTGAGAGTGCAGGACAACACTCCTCACGGCACTATATTCACCATTGAGTTACCGTTGAAAAAATAACGTTCCCAAAAGTACACATTTTTATGGCTAAACAAATTTTAATTATAGATGATGAAGCATCCATCCGGGAAACCCTTTCAGGGATCCTTGAAGATGAAGGCTTTACTCCTCTCTCTGCTCCTTCTGCCGAAGAAGGAATAGTCATTCTTGAAGAAAACAATATTGACCTGATTCTTCTTGATATCTGGCTTGGCGATAATATGGATGGCCTCACGGCTCTTGAAAAAATCAAAGCGATCCATTCACTCCCCGTGATTATGATTTCTGGTCATGGAACCATTGAAACCGCTGTTCAAGCCACCCGCAAAGGCGCTTTCGACTTTGTTGAGAAACCCCTCTCCTATGACAAAATAATCCTGGCCATCACCAATGGACTTCGTTTTGCTCAACTGGAAAAAGATAATGAAATCCTCCGTGATCAGACTGAAAAGGTGGTTAAAATAACGGGTGAATCACCTGTTATTAAAGATCTACGCATACAAATCAAACGAGTTGCTCCCACCGATGCCTGGGTACTGATTCGTGGTGATCATGGCACAGGAAAAGAACTGGTGGCTCAGTCTATTCATCGTCACTCCACGATGTCCGATCGCCCCATGATTGAAGTAAATTGTGCGGCAATCCCTGAAGAACTCATAGAATCTGAACTCTTTGGACATGAAAAAGGCTCTTTCACCGGAGCCCATACTTCAAAACGCGGTAAGTTTGATCAGGCCGACGGTGGTATTCTTTTTCTTGATGAAATTGGTGATATGAGCCTGAAAACGCAGGCAAAAATACTGCGAATTCTTCAGGAACAAAAGTTTGAACGAGTCGGTGGCCATAAAACAATATCTGTAAATGTTCGGGTGCTTGCCGCAACGAACAAAAACCTCGAAGAAGAAATTGAACAGGGTAACTTTCGGGCTGATCTTTTCTGGAGGCTCAACGTGGTTCCCATCACTGTCCCTTCTCTTCATGAACGTCTGTCAGACGTGCCTTTACTGGTGACAGATTTAATGAAAGGGCTTGTTAATCGTGGCTTTGGTCAAAAAACATTCTCAGAGGGTGCCTTTAAAGTTATGATGCAGCACTCATGGCCGGGAAACGTCCGGGAACTGCGGAACTTTGTTGAACGTATGGCAATCATGTGTCCTAGTGACACAATAGATGAAAAAGATATCTCTCTCTTTCTTGATCCAACCATGGCCACGACTTCAATAAATAGCCCCGAAGCCATACGTCCCTATGAAGTTTCAAACTTCAAAGAGGCGAAGAAATATTTCGAAAAAGAGTATCTGCAGCAAAAGTTGAATGAAAACAATGGCAACGTTTCCCAAACCGCCGAGCAAGTTGGTATGGAACGAAGCCATCTCCATAAAAAACTAAAATCACTACAAATTTCAAATTAGGAGTTCTATAATGGTATTCCCTGAGTATCGTCCACGCCGTCTTCGTAAAAATGAAACCATGCGCGCCCTTATTCGTGAGACACAGCTTTCACCTTCCCAGTTCGTCTATCCTGTATTTATTGCACCTGGCAAAAACAAACGTGAAGAAATCTCATCCATGCCGGGTGTTTTTCGACTAAGTGTTGACCAGTTAAAAAAAGAGGCTCAGGAATGTATGGAACTTGGAGTCAATTCCATGATTCTTTTCGGTCTTCCAGAGAAAAAAGATGCAATGGG
>DAOVZA010000283.1 GCA_030635405.1 Desulfocapsa sp. | reverse complement strand
CCATTGGATAAAATAACAGCCTGTCCCTGAGTGATTTTATATTTTGTCGCATCATCAGGATGAATCAAGACAGTACCGATCTCTTTTGAATATTGGTTTCCAAAGGTACTGTTTAGCAGATCTTTATTGGGGGGCGTGATCAGTAGAAATGGATATCTGGATCTGAGGTCAGGATCATCAGCTTCTGTTGCTGGCAGCAGGTGTGCAATCTGATGTTCTCCACGAGGGGAGAGCGGTGCGAACTGGAATTTCTTTTGTTCCCGTTTAAACAGGGATTGCCCGGTTTCTCCATATGAAGAATGGATCCAGGTTCCTGGCTCAGGATCGGTGACGGATATTCCATTAAGATCTGACAGATAATCCAAAATACGTTCATCAACACTCTGTTTGAATGGGGCGTCGGTATAGCCCATTTTTTGAGCCAGGGTCTGGAAGAGATCAAAGTTACTCATGGCTTCCCCCTGTGGAGGTAAAATGGGGAGTACTTTTCCCATATAAAAATGTCCATAGGAGCCATATAAATCGGTGTTTTCAAATGAGGTTGTAGCAGGCAACAACAGGTCGGCGTATCGCGCAGTGGGTGTCATAACCTGTTCATGTACGACGGTGAATAGATCATAACGGGATAATCCTTTGCGTACCATGGATGCATCAGGAGCAACGCTGAGTGGATTACTGCTATAGACTATCAGCGCCTTTACTGGCGGGTTCATGGCAGTTAAAGCCTCTCCCAGCTGCACCATATTAATCTTTCTTGTTTGAGATGATGCAAGAGACGGATACTTGAGTTTATTTGTGTCTCCTCGAAAGGCGCGACTGGTGAGTAATATGCCTTTTCCTGGTGATCCATCGTACAAGCCCCTCACCGCAGCTAGGTTTGTAATGGATTGGACGGACATGGCTCCCCGACTATTGCGTGTTAAGCCGATCCCGATGCGAATATATGTTTTAGGATGCTTCTTGATTAATTGTGCAAATTCTTCAATTTGGCTTTGTTCAAGCCCGGATTGTGCAACAAGAAATTCCCATGAAACTGTTTTTAGATATTCAACTAAATCAGAAAACCCTTCGGTTTCAGCTTGAATAAAATCAGAGTCAATGCCGTCATTCTCAAGAAGATACTTTATAGCACCAAGCGCAAGTGCTGAATCTCCTCCGGGTGTAACCGGAAAGTAGTAATCGGCGGCTTGGGCTGTAACATTTCGATAGGGATCGATAACCACAAGCTTTGCACCTTTTTTCAAAGCTTTTTGGATAAATGGCCAGCAATGAACGTTGGTTACCTTAAGGTTCATTCCCCAGATGATCACCAGATCAGCATCAACAACGACCTCAGGAGGCGTTCCTGAAATATTATTACAGTGTCGGTTCCATCCGGCTTCAGCTGCTGCAGAACAGATTGTGTGATCGAGTTGTGATGCGCCAAATTTATGAAAGAACGGATACCCAGCCCAGCGGTGAACCAGCCCCATATTTCCGGCATAGGAATAGGGAAGTAAAGCCTCACCGCCATGCTTATCTTTGATGCTGGTCAGGCGGCTTACCAGGATTTCCCAGGCTTCATCCCAGCTGATTCTTTCAAATTCTCCTTTGCCCTTGTTTCCAATTCTCTTTTGAGGAAAAAGAATGCGCTGTTCAGAATGGATCCTGTGGTGATAGTTCTTCATCTTACGGCAAATAAAACCAGCTGTTATTGGGTGATCTTTAGCGCCGTTGAGCTTGATTATTTTGCCATCTTCCACAGTTGCATCTATTCCGCAACTATCGGGGCAATCGAGCGGGCAAATTGTTCTTTTTATCTCAATCATTTTATTTATGGGCGCGACCCATGAGCCATATGAGTTCTTTGTTTGTTTCAGTGACGGTATCAGCTTCTATCTTAAATCCTGCCTCTTTCATAAGTTCAGCCATTTGTTCCTGAGTGCGATAGTGAGCCTGAGCGCCTTTCAATCTTACTCGCCGGTCTTCCAGTTTCCATGACCAGGATGCTGGCGATTCCGGTTTGATAACAAAACGTGCTAACAGCAACCCTTGATTGTTTATTGTTTGAAAGCACTTTTCAAAGAGTGTTACAACGCTTTTATCATCGAGATAGTGGAGCATATCAAGAAGTAGAACAAGATCTGGTGGATTGGGGATTTCAGGAAGATCAGGTGCCATATCTTCTAAAATTCGTCCTTGTTTACCCATGGCAAGTGCGGCCACTCGTACCCGCTCAACGTCTGGATCAAGGCCGAAAACAGTACAGTTATGAAAATATTCAAGACACCAGCATCCGGGAACACCATAGCCACATCCTATATCAAGGATTGTTTTTATGCTATCACGCTCTTTTTCTAAAAGAATGGGCAGATCCGTGAACATTGGGTCTGACTGAAGTTTAAAGCGTGCAAACATTCTTGGATAGGCTTCCATTAAACGGTATCTGTTTCTTGTCCGTTCAATCAGTGAGAGTTTGTCAGATTGACCCGGATTGTGTTTTGAAAAGTAGATTTTCAAAAGAAGTGGCAGTAGCAAAAAAGCACCAAGTAACGAATAGCCAATGCCAAGCAGTGACGTAATTCCAATGGATCGCAGCAGTGAATGTTCAGCCAGACAGAGTACACCAAAACCGATTATGGTTGAGAGCCCAGCCATAAAAACAGCCATACGCACAAGGGTGAATGATTGATGTGCAGGATCACGATAACGTTGATGGGCACGAACAAAGAAAATAGAATAATCGATTCCCATGCCAAGAATTACAATGGAGAGCATCAGCCCTGGAATATCAAGCGAGTGGCCAATCAGCTTCATTGTGCCAAGAGTGCAGATATAGGAAAAGAGCGGTGGCGCAAGTGTGATAAGAGTGAGCTGCCAACTGGCGAAAAAGAAAAGAAGCAGGAAGGTAATACTGACGGCTATAATAGCAAGCATTGTGGCAAAGCTGTTAAAGAGGATAGCTGCCAGCTGTTTTGAAAAGTAGGGGCCGTCAAATATTTTTCCATACTGCGTGTATGATTTATAGAAGAGGTCGCTGTTATAGTTTTCCCCTGGAGTGATATTGATAAATTGGGTCAGCTGATCATCTTTTTCTGAGATCCCAAGAAGTTTGTAGAATTTCGTGGGGATTTGTATACTGCTGATATCTTCTGTATTGTGAGTGCTTTGAATAAATTGAGCAAAAGCATCTTCTGCAAATCCGATCTCTTTTCCACTGATGTTCAGTTTTTTTCGTAGATCTTCTCTTCGTTTTTCTGTCCAGAAGTTTTTCCAGGCATTGAGGTTACTAGTGGCCAGTTCAGCTCCCGGAAAAATCATCGATGGCACAAAGGCAGAGGCTATTTTTCCGTTTCTTTGTTCTTCTTCAAGGTGCTTAAGAATATTGTCATTCGTGTTTTGCAAATCAGCTGCCTGACCAGTGCTCATCAAGACAATTTTCGTATCTATTTTTCCCCATACTTTAGAAAAAAGAGAATCTGCGGCAAGGGTTTCTTGGCTCACCGTATTCATGCTTTCAAGACTGACATTGAATTCTGGGCGAGCAAAAAACAGTAATGATCCGGCAAGAATTACAGCTGCAATGGCTCCCGGGCGTCCAGTGCTGTAGAGCCTATCAACAAGACCTTGCAATGGAAGGTTCTGTCTGCTCGAAGGTGGCATTGATGGCGTGATATGCGGAAAGATAAAATGAACAAAGAGAAAGGAGAACAGTACACCCATGGCTGTAAATTGACCAAGTTGTACAAAAATGGGGAATCCACTGAAACTAAGAGTGAGAAATGCTCCACAGGTGGTGAGTACGGCTAGAAGTCCAATGGCCCGAACTTCACCAGAGGCCTCTTTCCCTTTTGTTTTTTCAGGTCGGTCAAGAAACAACAGATAGGCGAT
>DAOVZA010000149.1 GCA_030635405.1 Desulfocapsa sp. | reverse complement strand
CGAGTGAAGCTCCTTGTGTACGCCCGGCATGGGATCAGTTTAGGCTTAACTTTTTTTAGAGGTAATAGTTTGAAACGATGAAATCTGCCGCTTTACCTTATCGCTTTTGCATTTCGGACACGTAAATTTTTTCTTTTCATACTCTGAAATAGTTATGGCTAAGGAAAAATTATGCTCACACTTTTGGCATATGAATTCGTATATGGGCATTGGCAATCTCCTTTTCAGCTAAATATTATTCTTAATTAAATTTTATGTGACAAGATGGCTGTCTGTCAAGGAACAGTATGGTACTGACTGGAAATAAAGGGCAAGGCCATTGAAACAATTGCTGACCAATACCTTTACGGAGTGGAATAGTGAAGTGTTAAGTAACAATGTGACTTGGCAAGGTTAATGGTGGCCAGGCAAACGGAAATTCAACCTTCTTCCTGATTCTTCTCACACATAAAGAACGGATTGACTTCCCATAGATAAATGCCGTAAACGTACATGACGTTTTTTAGTGTTAGGGAAGCTGGTATTCAAGAACTTTTTCAGGTTTAATGGTGATTTCATCAGTGATTAATTGCTCACCATTTTTTTTAATAACCAGTTTATGAGTTCCTTTGGGCACAAGGATTGTAAAAGGCATTCTCTTCTTGAACTTTTCTTTTTCTGAGTTGTTGGCATCACAGGTGGCAAGTTCAAAGTCAATATCTTCTGTGGCACATTCTCCTGCGATTTCAATGCAGATACCCTGTCTGTCTCCAAGGAAGGTAAGACCTCCAAAGATTACTTCTGTGAAAGATGTGGCGGGGAGCAAAAAGAGAAAAACAAGAGCCAGCAACAGACTTTGTGACCGGTAGAAAGTTTTATTCCTCATTTGATACCTCCATATGAATATCTTGATGGTTGGATAATGACGCTACTTTCTTTTAGATTCTCTTAATCTTATAAGGTGAGAGAATAGAAGTCAAACAGGATTACCAGCGGCAAGGTTAACCATTTTAAGAAGGCGACAAGTTAACCTTCTTCCTGATACCTAAAACCCTGATTGTCTTAGCAACTGTTTTCGCCTGGCTGAGATGAATGTCTGCTTCTCGAAGCTTAGAAATAATATCTTCGGGACGGTAATGCTTTCTGGACATAGTCTTCCTCCTATTAATAATCAGTCATAAAACACATAACATGAAATTGGACCGATTTAATGGGGGAAGGTCACAGCTCTGCTCTGTATATTACAGGGAAAACCGGAAGATCTTAATGTAACTAATTAATGACTTTGATTAATTTTCACGTGTTCCTATCATACGCAAAGCAACCGCAAGAACCAAAATAATAGTGACATTAGCACCTAATTCGGCTAGCACAGGCCACAATTCTGACCATTTTGATGAGTGATTACTGACCTGAGACATTACTGAATGTTCGGCTTCAATCATTAAAATTCGTCGGGTAGAGGAGATGATACCGATATAAAGAAAAGGATTTAAACTGAAAGATTTTCTTTGTAAAAATCTGATGATGGGCCACATAAGTTCGATGACAATTAGAGTAAGAAGCACATCATTCAAAACGTGCAAGATACCTGTTATACCTTGCTGAAAAAAATTGGGTATTGTGTTCACCATGATCATTGCAGCGCAAACCACAAGAACCGTGGCTACTGCAAAATGCATGATATCATCGGCAACAATTAGTAACTGTCTCAAAAAACGCACATTTAAACAACATGATTTGAATTTTTCCATTTTAACTCCAATTCATGGCAAGAAACTTTTTGAGATGAATTCTCATATATATTTGAGTAATCAATCCTCGTACTCTTTGTGGGATGCAGTTCTCCCAATAATTGAGGATGGCTATCTGCGAAGAGTTTTTTTCATATTAAAGAGGCAATCTGGAAACAGACATGACTCGTATCATCATAATGTAAAATTCACTATTGATCCAGTGGCAAGCTCTACCATTACTCTCAAATCACAAGTTGAGCTTCTTCCTGATAGGGTCGAATTTGTAAAAGAAGGTCGATCACTCATAAATTCACGGGCGATATTTTATAAGAAACAGTAGATATCTCCACTTTGGAAATTTAATGAAATATTAAACCTTCAATATGGCAATCTCAGCAACAGAGTTAAGTAAAGTTTCCCCAGAACTTTACAGGTTTCGGTCATTTTCAATACAAGCGTGAAGTCGAAACATATTTAAATGCAAAGAAGAATCTTCATTAATTTAGGAAATCGACATGATAGCCTTTTTTCCTAATCTGCTCTGGAAGGCCGCACAAATCCACACAATGAAGCGCCCCGACAACAATGAGAGTGGGGATGTTGTCGTTAATAAAGTCAATAATGGTAGGTAACCACCTTACGTTTCTTTCAATGACTAGAGAGTGATACATGACAGGATAGTCACTCAAGTACCTGCGAAAATAAGAATTTAATGAATCAATATCATTAGTTAAAATAGCTTTAGCAAGATTTTTAACATCTAAAATTGTAGCCTCAGGATTTGTTACTATTTCTGATAAATACCTATGCTGCTCTTCTGTAGGTACATTATTAAAACATATGAAAGCGTTGTTTATAGGTTCAAGTTCTATGAGTTTTTTGTTATCTGTTTTTGTTTTATTTAACAATACGTAATCTATCCCATTCCTTTCATGAAATCCATAACGAGCTAATAAATTGAATAATATAATGTTGGCAACATACCATGGTTTTCCTTTGTTTAGATCAACTCCAACAATTTCAAGTTCTTTCCAAGTTTTTTTTGTTTTTTTATATAGCTTTCTGGGGATTGAGTCTTTGAAGTTGCAATCTTGATGATAAAAAAGGCTATTATCTAAGAGATGCAAGTTTGTTGTATCTGATTCAAAAATTATACGTTCAGATGAAGAATAAATTTTATCCATTTGGTCAAAAACGTACCTTTGGTTTTCTTTTAAAACATGAATAGAACCACAAATATATAGTTGTGATTTATTAACTTGCCAGATCATATTAGCTCTTTGGTTAAATTGAGATTGGTATTACCCCATGTTTCTTCTTATCATAGAAAACTCTCATTTTCTACAGTGCAGTATTAGGGGAAACGCCACCTTGTGGATAAGACTTGAGATTGTATGAGCTAAGGTTAAGTGATGGTAAGTTATCAGTCGATTAAGATTATTTCTGTCGTGCCGAGGTAAATCCACAACCTTGGGAATCCCGCTATGCGGGAAGAAATTGGTTATTGCTAGCCAGTGGGTGAGTTCCAGCAATGGTTCAAGTCCCACCTGACCAAAGCGAAGCCAGCAGGTCAGTAGTTAAATCTGCGGGCAACCCCGGTAACGGGAGTCCGAAGCCAGATGGATCAAGGATGCAGGATCTGTATTGAGCTCCGAAAAATCTTTAATTGTGGTCTTATGATGGCTTCCTTGTAACTGGAAGTGAAAGCCGACGGCCTCAGGAACCCTTTGGCACGATGACAGAATCGCCCAGCCATCGAGCTCCGGCTCATTTTAACAGGTGCTGGAGCATTGACGCAGTGTAAGTGCAGGAACATAAGCGAGCAGTATAAGCGTTTGATCAAACCAGAAACGCCGATTAAGAGCGGTGACACAGTTCAGCAAAATCTCTCGCTTCGAGAGAAACGAGCCTATTGCCTGAACTGATCACCATCAATATTGTACCGACGCATTATTTTCTGCAGAGCGGCCCTGGTGAGATGTGACAAGCGTGCTGCCTGAGAGATATTTCCACTGCTTTTTTTGAGCAGCGTGTGGACGTACTGCCGGGTAAAGAAATCAAGACAGGTATCCTTGGCTTCTTTATAGGATATGATCTCCATATCCGGTCCCTGTCTCACACAAGGACCGGGAGCCGACAATGGCGGTTCCATCATCAGGTGCTCCGCATCAATAACAGGACCAGGGCAAAATAGAACTGCACGGCGTATAACATTTTGCAGTTCTCTGATATTGCCTGGCCAATTGTGCTTTAAGAGTACTTCAAGAGCAGCTTGAGAGAAACTTTTTTCACTGCTGCCAAGTTCAATTTGAACCTTTTTTAGAAAGTGGTCGGCAAGCAGAGGAACATCTGCAGCAATCTCGCAAAGAGAGGGCATGCGCAGAGTGAGGACCTCAAGGCGGTAAAAAAGATCCTCCCTGAATTTCCCCTCGGTGATCTTGCTTTCCAGATCAGCGTTGGTTGAGGCAATGATACGAATATCTATCTTGGTTGAAGTATCTGCCCCGAGCTGTTTGATTTCCTGTTCCTGCAGAACCCGCAGCAATTTTGTCTGAATGCTGACCGGAATGTCTCCGATTTCATCCAAACAGATGGTGCCTCCATCCGCCTGGAAGAATAGTCCGGCATGGTCCCTGTCTGCGCCGGTAAAGGCGCCTTTGCGGTAGCCAAATAGTTCCGACTCCAGCAGGTGCTCAGGAATCGCCGGGCAGTTGACCATGACAAAGGGTTTTTTCGATCGTGTGCTTAAGGAATGTATGGCCCGTGCACAGATCTCCTTGCCTGTACCCGAAGCTCCACGGATTAGAACGGTATACTCGCTGTTGGCGGATGTTTGTATGGTCTTGTAGAGCCGCTGCATGGAGGGACTCTGGCCGATAAAGTCAGGAATTACTTCTCCGGGACATATCTTGCTGCGTAATTTTTTGTTTTCATTAAGCAGTCGGCTACGTTCCAATCCTTTGTAAATCATTCTGGTCAGGCCGTCGAGTTCCAGGGGTTTGGTCACAAAATCATATGCCCCACGGCGGATGGCATCCACAGCCAGTTCGATAGTCCCATACCCGGTCATCATGATGACGGTCAGCTCAGCTTTTATGCTGTGGATGCGGTCAAGAACCTCAAGTCCGTTCATGTCGCCCATCATGATATCCATCAGAACCAGGGCAACATCCTCCTGTTCCAGTATATCCAGTGCTTCATTGCCGCCGCTAGCCGTTAAAACGTTTGTATCTGGTAGTCGTTTGGCAAAGCTTCTCTTCAGACCGGTAAGCAGATCCGGCTCATCGTCAACAAGTAGGATCTTGGTGAGGGGAGGAGATTGTTTCTTCATTGATCACACCCTTTCTAAATTGGGGAGGGTAACAGTTTTGCCTGATGGACTGTTCTAAATAAAATAGTTTCCGTTAGAGTCCCGTTTCGGTCCTAATACCTTCAAATTTGGAAAAACCTTTCTGGCAATGTAGAAGGTCAATACGATAACAAAGAAAAGGATGAGCAGTCTGATAGTATCGGCAATAGTCGCCACTCCATTTAACAGGATGCTTTCCAACAGGTCATACACGCACCATAGGCCTATCAATCGATAAATTCCACCATGAAAACGAAAGACGAAGTAAGAAAAAATGAGGGGCAACAACGTTTTAATCAAAATGAAAATAGTCGGCTCATTTAAATTAATCGGTAATTCGACAAGAACGGTTATGACAGCGTAGAGAACAAGAAGGATCGTCAGCAATCCATTGATGATCAGATATTGTTTCCGAAGTACTGATGTAGGGATGCTTGCGATACAATAAGCGTATTTCGCAGCTCCTGAAGGGTTTGACTCAACATGCTTCTGAAAAATTTCCTCTCGGCTCAATCCACTTTCCATCTCTGCGATCATTTCATTGCTGATATTTAGCAATCCCATAGCTCTTCCTTTAGGTGAAGGTGATAAGAAAAAAACAAGAAAACTTGAGGGTGATTTTAAATTAATACGTTAAGAGTACCACCAGATAGCGAACAAAGTGAGACCTTCGAGGCACGTTTACCCATGTGGGCACTATACTGAGCACCCCTCAAGGGAGTACTGAACTGAGTGCCGGCTTACCGTTCATCACCGGTGCTGGCCAAACTCATCCGGGATAGTGGTATTATAACGGTGAACCGTGCTCCATGGCCCGGAGTTGACTGCACTTTGATTTCGCCGTTATGCTCGTGGATGATGCCGTAGCTAACGGAAAGGCCCAGCCCTGTACCCTTGCCCTGTTCCTTGGTACTGAAAAAAGGATCAAAGATTTTATCCAGAACCTCTTTACTGATGCCCGGACCATCATCTTCAATCTCTATGAGTACATTGTCGTCTTTCGTTCTGGT
>DAOVZA010000045.1 GCA_030635405.1 Desulfocapsa sp. | reverse complement strand
TGGCGGCAAAAAACCTACTCATTTTGATTTCAACCAATTCTGGAAAACATCCCTTGCCAGTGCCGTTGCCTCAAAGCTCATCCTTGAACGAGTAGAAGACGCTGATACTGAAGAAATTTTTGTTTGTGGATTGCTTCAGAATCTTGGACAATTAATAGTTGCAGTAACATATCCCGATGAATACGACAAAGTACTTTCCAAAGTAATTGAAGGACAGCACGACGTCCTGAACACAGAAGAAGATGCCTTTGGAACAACGCACCCAACCATCGGATATGAAGTAGCTAAAAGCTGGGGTTTTCCAGAAGTATTGCTATTACCCATCCTGTATCACCATGATCCATTGGCATACAAAGGGGGGAACAAAAAGATAGAAGTAACCTGCAAGGCCTCATATCTTTCGGACCTCCTTGTCTCCATTCTTTACTCCGACAAACCTCAGGATTACCATAAGCGATTCCGTAAAGAGGCAAAAAATCTTCTCGGACTCAGCAATGAAGATATTGAACTCATTTTAAGTGAAGTTCATACCCACGTGGATCAAGCTGGTGAATATTTCGGGCTACGCATAAAAAACACTAAACCCGTTCAGGAAATCCTTCAGGAAGCCAACATTCGTTTAAGTCTTATAAATCTTGATTTTGATCAAATGAACCAGGAACTTATAAAAACGAAGATGGAGCTTGAGAACCTGACGACAGAACTGAAAAAGAAGAATGAAATCCTCAGTAACCTTGCAAACATCGATGGCTTAACAGAAATATACAATCACCGGTTTTTTCAAAACACTCTTGATAATGAAATAAACAGGGCAGAAAGAAACGACACTGAAATCTCTCTACTTTTAATTGATATTGATAAATTTAAGAATTTCAACGATACATATGGTCATCAGGTGGGTGATTTTATTCTCAAAGAATTTAGCGCTATACTTAAGCAAACCATCAGAAAATATGACACATTAGCACGATACGGTGGTGAAGAATTCACTGTCATCCTTCCGGATACATCCTCCGAAGAGGCCTGTTCCGTTGCTGAAAAATTAAGAAGCGCAGTGGACGACTACGTTTTTAGAGACTCTAAGACAAACTACCACATAACAGCAAGTTTTGGCGTGTCCACTGGAAGCCCTGCAGGTGATGAAGAATTTTCAAAGAGCGAATTGATCTCCATGGCTGACACTGCCCTGTACGATGCAAAAGAAGCTGGGCGAAACAGAGTTTCAGTGTTTGAAGAAAAGAAAAAATGGTTTAAATTTTAATCTGTGCTAAATTAGATTGTAGTGAAGGACTTACTTTTCAAGACATCTATATAACCATTACTTAATACATAAATATCACTCCATGGCAGACACGACATTTAACTACTGTTTTGACTTTCCCGATAACAGTAAAAAACGTTTCTTGATTGAACTTGATTCGGAAACTCTCGAATACAAATCATCCAACAATACTCCACCAGATTGGGCTCTTCTTGGGATTTCCCGATGTGAATGTTGTAAGCTTGACCTGGCAACAAATAATTTCTGCCCAATCGCGGCCAATATTGCAGAGCTTGTTTTTGCTTTTAAGGATACCGCTTCACACAAAGCATGTACGGTCTCTTGTATTTCAGCAGCACGAACATGCAGTAAAGAGACAACGGTTCAGGAAGGACTTGCCTCCATCATGGGTATTATCATGGCTACCAGCGGTTGTCCTTCCATGTCTATCCTAAAACCCATGGCATGCTTTCACCTTCCCTTTGCAACCGTTGAAGAGTCCATGTATCGCTCTGTTTCAGCGTATCTTCTTCGCCAGTACTTCTCTCACCAGAATGGTGAAAATTGTGACTTCTTCATGCATCTTATTCAGAAACATTATAGTGAAGTGCAGGAAGTTAACGAGGGTATTTTAAAACGAATTAACATGACATCTGAGATGGATGCGGACAAGAATGCCATTGTGACATTAAACGCCCTGGCCCAGATTCTTGTTATGGAAGTTGATGAGGATCTTGATTCTTTAAAACGATTGTTTGTTTAAACGCGATCTTACAACACACTCACATCATAGACTCAGGATCAACATCCACAGCTATCCTGATATCACCTTTTGCCAAGCTAGAGTGTTTACCAAGAACACTCTGGCATGCTGCGTGTAGAAAAGAAGCGTCCTGACATTTCAACAATATTTGCCAGCGATACCGATCACGAATCCTGTCTATTGGTGACGGGGCAGGCCCTAAAATTTCCAATCCTTTAAAATTACCAGAACGACAAATAGCAGCAACCTGTGTTGCTACTGCCTGTACCTGCGCTTCCTTGCTTCCTGAGATTTTAAGATTGATCATTCGAAGATACGGTGGAAACATGGGGTTTTCCCTGATCTTCATTTCCTTCTTGTACAACTGATCGTATGCATGAGCCTGAGCCAATTGAATGGCGTAATGCTCAGGTCTTAGAGTCTGCACGATTACCCTGCCTGGACTTTCTCCTCTTCCTGCTCTTCCGGTTACCTGCGCCAACAACTGATAAGTTCGCTCAGCACCCCGGTAATCGGGCATATTGAGCCCGCCATCAGCCCATATTACTCCCACTAATGTTACATGGGGGAAATCATGCCCCTTTGCAATCATCTGTGTTCCTATGAGAATGTCAATTTCCCTTTGATGCATTTTTCTTAACAATGCCAGAAACTTTTTTCTGTCAGAAGATGTATCCGAATCTATACGGGCAACTCGAGCATCAGGAAAGTTTTCCTTAATCTCCATTTCAATCCGTTCCGTACCATATCCAACAGGAGTAAGATCTGTTGAATTGCATTCACTACAGATAACATTTTCCCTAAGCGTATAGCCGCAATAGTGACAGATGAGTTGTGCTTTTCTCTTATGGTAAGTCAAAGATACATGACAATGAGTACACTTTACAGGTTCTCCGCAATCATTACAGAGGTATACAGAAGAAAACCCCCTACGATTCAGGAGAAGGATAGACTGTTTTTTCTGTTCAAGATTCAGCTCAATTTCTTTATGCAGCTTTTTCCCTATGGCTTCCTGATAATTTTTTGCTTTTTTATCTCGAAGATCAACTATTTTTACTGACGGTAACGGTCTGTTCTCAACACGCTTTGCCATGGTAAGCAGTGTGAATTTCCCATTTTGAGAATTTGCAAAACTTGTAATAGTAGGAGTTCCTGAACCAAGGATTACAACAGCGTCATTGTAACGAGCCCTGAGAATTGCAAGATCACGACCATGATATCTGAGACCATCTTCCTGCTTGTAGGCGCTATCGTGCTCTTCATCCACCACAATTAGCCCTGGATTATCAAGAGGCGCAAACACCGCAGAACGTGCTCCAATCACAATTCTTGCTTTTCCACTTGCAGCAAGACTCCACTGGTCAAAACGTTCTCCGGGGCTAAGTCCTGAGTGAAGCAGAACAACCTTATCACCAAACCTTGAAACAAAATGTGCTTCAAGTTGTGTGGCAAGAGCAATTTCAGGAACCAACACCAGAACATCACGTCCAAGATCCAATGTTTTTTCTGCCGCCCTTAAATACACTTCTGTTTTACCGCATCCGGTAACACCATGAAGTAAAAATGGGGTAAAACTCTTTTCCTGAAGTGCAGGAATTATTTTTGAAAGAACTTGTTCCTGCTCTTCACTTAAAATCTCAGGTTTAGGGAAATGGGTAAGTATTTCCCCAAAAGGATTTCTGTAAATTCTTTTATAATCAGAACTGACAAAACCAATTTCCTGAAGTTTAACAAGAGCCTTTGATGCGCCGCTGTAGAGCTTACGAATATCCTTTGCAGCCACGGCGTCTTGACCGTTTTCTTTTGAAAGCATAGACAGATAGGATAAAGAACGTAGCATTGGCACACTTAAGGTGTTACCGTCGTACTCCTGTTGAGCAGCTTCTTTAAACATCTCCTTTTCGGAAGCATCTTGCTTTATTTCAGGGAACTCAAGTGTTGTTATCTTGCGATAACAGAGTTCCTTTTTCTCACTTGTTTTTGCTTTATCCAGAACTTCATCCAGATAAATAATTTCTTTCTTTTCTAATTCTTTAATTGCCTTTACATATTGCTTATCTGCTAGAATCTTTTTAGTGGCGGCTGGGCTTAATTCTCTCTGTTGAAGCACAGAGGAAAACCATTCAGGTTCGTCAATATCTGAAACAGGCCATGTTATGTTTTTATCATCACAGTCATCAAAACATTTCAACACTTTTCTATTACGCAGAGTCAGGCCTCCAGGAAGAGCCGTTTTTACCACTTCACCAATTGGGAAATGATAGTAATCAGCAATCCACCTGAAAAAAGGAACTAAATTACCAGGGAACAAGGCATTTTCTTTATCATCCAGAAATCGAAGAACCGGCAGGATTTTGTAACTAACCTTTTCATCGGGAAGCAAACCTAACACATACCCGGTAACCTTTTGCCGCCCCAGGCGAACCAGCACTCTTCTCCCAATGGGATCACCCTCAACTCCAGAATCAAAAGAGTAGGTCAAGGTCTGAAACAAAGGGGCAGCAACAGCCACCTCAATTCTGTTCATCAATCAGTTTTCCTTTTTCAATGACATATTAATTATTCCCGTGTACAAAATAGCAGCAAATTTATACCATATTTCTTGTTTAAGGGCATCGTCTACTATGAAACTCAACTATCCAGCAGAATTACCAATTGTATCCTACAGGGAGCAATTCCTCGAATTGTTACCTATTCATCAGGTCATCATAGTATCTGGAGAAACGGGATCAGGAAAGACCACACAACTTCCCAAATTTTGCCTTGAGCATTTCCATGCAGAGTCTTTGCACATTGGATGCACCCAACCAAGACGAATTGCAGCGACTTCTGTATCGTCACGCGTGGCTGTTGAACTTGGACCTTTAAAAAATCTTGTCGGTTATAAAATCAGGTTCAATGATAAAACAACGAAGGATACCAGAATAAAATTCATGACCGACGGTGTGCTTCTTGCGGAAACAAGAAAAGACCCCCTCTTGCGAAAATATGGCGTTATCATCATCGATGAAGCACATGAGCGAAGCCTGAACATAGATTTTCTTTTAGGTTACCTGAAAAATCTTCTTCCAAAGCGACCTGATTTAAAGCTTATCATCACATCTGCCACCATTGACACAAAAATTTTCTCTAAACATTTTAATAACGCACCGATTCTTGAGGTTGAGGGACGAAGCTATCCTGTTGAAGTACGTTATGACAATATTGACAGCAGCAACGAACCTAACGCTAAAGATGATATTTCATACGTAGAACACTGTGTTCAGGTGATTAAAGAACTACACAAGTTTGAAATTCCAGAAGATACACTCATTTTTCTGCCAACAGAAAAGGACATCCGTGAATGTTGCGATCTTCTTTCAGGTCAACTTCCAGACACTCTGGTTCTGCCAATGTTTGGAAGACTTGCTGCTGCCGATCAAAAACGAATATTCAAACCATCCCACCTTACAAAAATTATTGTTGCCACCAACGTTGCTGAAACATCCATAACAGTCCCTGGAATTCGCTATGTTGTAGATTCTGGCCTTGCCAGGATATCCCAATATAACGTCCGGGCAAGAACCACAAGTTTACCCATCACCAGAGTATCAAAAGCAAATGCTGATCAACGCAAAGGACGCTGTGGGCGAATAGGACCTGGTATCTGCATAAGACTCTATTCTGAAGAAGATTATCTTGATAGAGATCAATATATGCTTCCTGAAATCAAACGATCCAATCTTGCAGATGTCATTCTACAAATGATCAGCATGGATCTTGGTTCACCTATTGATTTCCCCTTTATTGAACCACCTCACCCGGGAGCAATCAGAGACGGCTACAATCTTCTAAAGGAACTTGGAGCACTAAAACCAAACAATCAATTGAATAAGGTAGGTCAATTGATGGCAAGGCTTCCCATAGATCCACCAATTTCACGTATTTTAATAGCTGCCAGAGATAACAACTGTGTAAAAGAGATAAAAATCATTGCCCCGGCGCTTGCCATTCAGGATCCAAGGGTTCGACCTGCTGACAAAGAACATCTTGCAGATACAGCCCATAAGAAATTTGCACATAAACATTCAGATTTCTTAAGTTTATTGAACATTTGGAATCTCTTTCATGATGGAAATGACAAAGGCTTTTCCTGGGGGAAATTAAAGAAATTCTGTAAAAGTAACTACCTCTCATTTCAACGCATGCGTGAATGGTTAGACCTCCACGAACAATTAAGTAGAATTCTTGAGCGTGAAAAAGGTTTTACTGACAACAAAGAACCAGCCTCATACCCCGCTCTGCACCAGAGTCTCTGTACCGGTTTCTTGCGTAACATTGGTTTGAAAAAAGAAAAAGAAAAGAAACTCTACCATGGCGCTGGTGGTAAAGAGTTCATGGTGTTCCCTGGATCTCACCAATTTCACAATTCAGGCAAATGGCTTATTGGGGCAACGTTCCTTGAGACCAATCGCCTCTATGCGCTCACCGTTGCAAATGTTGAAGTTGAGTGGCTTATTAATTCATCCAATCATCTCAGTCGAAGATCATGGTCAAACCCTCGCTGGCAGAAAAAAAGCGGACAGGTGGTAGCCGATGAAAGGATCACTCTCTTTGGTCTTATTCTTTCTGCCGATACAGTAGTTAATTTCGGAAGAACAGGTCAACAGAACAAAGAAGAAGCTAGAGAAATTTTTATACAGCAGGCTCTTTTGGAAAATGAAATCCATGGCAATTATTCATTTCTAAAACATAATCTTACTATTCTGAAAAAATGGCAAGATACTGAAGAACGTCTCAGAAAACGAGATTTACTTGTAGATGATACAACTCTTCTTCTTTTTTACAAAAACAGACTTCCTCAAAGTGTTTATGACAGATTCACCTTAAATCGCTTCTTATCTGGGAAGGATGATCAAAGTTTTCTCAATATGACTGAAGAAGATATCCTGTCCCGCAAACCTGAGGATAGAGAACTACAGGACTTCCCCAAATATCTTCACATAGGATCTTACAAACTCCGTCTCACCTACAATCTTTCCCCTGGTGAAGAAGATGATGGCGTAACTGCACGTATCCCGATGGATATTGTTGAAAATTTCTCAGAACCCAGTTTTGAATGGCTTGTACCCGGTCTTATACGTGAAAAGGTAACATTTCTTCTAAAAGGTCTTCCCAAAAGATTACGTAAACATCTTATCCCGATTGGGAACACAGTTGATCTGCTACTTGACGATAGCGTTCATTACAAGGGCTCACTGTATCATGCGCTTGAGCTTGGGATATTTAAAATGTGCAGGTTAAAAGTTGGCCGTTCTGATTGGCCTGAGAACCTACCTCCACATCTTACCATGAGATATCTTTTGTATGATGCCAGTGGCAGGACAGTCGCTACAGGGAGAGTGTTACATAAACTTTCTCAAAACATCATCTCCGGAACGCAATCTAAAATCACTCCTGACAAAAAAGTAGTGAGCAAAGTTACCAAATGGGAGAACAGACTCTTTCAAGGCTGGGATTTTGAGGGGCTCGAAAGAAGAATACCACTCTTTACAAATGGAAATGAAATTGCCGGCTACCTCTACCCGGTTCTTCATGTGGAAAAAAATCGTGGTGGAGTAACCATAAGCTTTGAGTCTGATTTAAAAAAAGCATCGAAACTCAACATCATCGGGAGTTTGTATCTGTACCAGCTCCACTTCAAAGACCATTTCAAAGGGCTAAAAAAGTATTGTCATACTGCACTTTCTGCTCCGTCTTCACAGTGGCTTATATCAAAGTTTGGCAATAGAACAAAGGCTAACGATTCTTTAGTTCTATTCATAATGCGGTCACTTTTCACAGAAAAACTGACAACAATCCCAGAAAAAAACATTTATGAGGCAGAAGTAAAAAAAGTTCAGCAGATTGGCCTCTACCGGAAGGGACAGGAAATTTGTGATGAAATGTTTCTGATATTGAGAAAACGAAAGGAAGTATCTGATCACATCAAGCACTATGCAGGGCTTGTCAGAAAGAGTAATTCATACAATGACACGCTGTACAAAGAATATAATGTCCTGTTAGAAAATATTCTTTCAGCTGATTTTCTTGTCACAAAATCAGTGGCCGAGCTTAAAGGCTGTGCACGATATTTTCAGGCACTTATTATTCGTATTGAACGTGCTCACGCTAATCCAGCCAAGGATAAAACCAAGGCTGGCCAACTTGATACCTACATAAACAGACAGAAACAAATCCCAGATGACCTGACAGGATTGCCGCTTGAATGCAGAGAAGCTATCAAGCTCTATTCATTGATGGTTGCAGAGTTTCGCGTTGCTGTTTTTGCACCGGAGCTCAAAGGGGGGATGCAGGTATCTGCGAAAAAACTTAAACTTCAGTGGCAAAATGTACAATCAATATGTCCTGGAGTTTAAAAGGGAACTATCAGTGCTTAAAAACTACCTCACGAAAGAAAACAGTTAGCTTTTCCCTTCTACCCTTCATTCGTACCTGTTCAGGAATCAGATCAGAATGATCAATCTTTATAACAGCCATTTTATATTCGATATGAGATGCAAAACGATTATCAAGATACCAGGCATAAATTAACCCCATAAGCAGTCCGGGAGGAGTGAACCCCTCATTTCCATTAACAACACGTGTAAAATTAAGGCAATCGTCAGGAGAGGAAACCATTCTGGCAAGTGTAAGATAGTGAGTAAGTTCCTCTTCATTAAAATAGCATTTCCTGTCACTGGCAGGCTTTAAAGAAAGCTGGTACACTTTCCCTAAAGAGGTGTTGTCAGGGGCAATGGGAAGAATCTCTTTGCTTTTAGCATAATCACCAAGCAAGCTCTGTCCAAGGGCCACAAGAAAGGCCACTTCAAGCTTTTCGGAAGACCCAAATTGATCCTGTCGAATTTTAACAACACAATCAATGGGATCATAGAAAGAGAAGACTTTATCCCAGTTTTGATTCCTCTTCCATTTTTCATCTGCAATACATTGTATCCCCTTTACAAAATCCAAGTGTTCCAGAGGGATATCCTTATGTTTCCAGAGGATATTTTGCAAAGCATCTCTTATTAAGTCAATTTTCTTTTGAGATTGAACTTGCAAGTTGATACTCATACCAGCCAAATACTTTTCAATCTTTTTGTATCGAAGACAGGGAACCTGCATGGTTGTAAGATATTTCCTACTGCTTTTCCAAGGATCCTTTTTCTTCAAAAGACCATTGGCCACATCCATATTAGAAGAAATAGCCCATAATGTCTTAACAACAAGGGCAAATTGTTTTGGATCATGCCGTATAACTTTATGTTCCCGAAGAACGGCTGAAGAATAAATACCACACTCAAGAGGGGCAACACCCTGAGCTCTTACTTCATCACGATCAAGATAAATCGGATTTTTCCCCTCAACGGCATAGCGTTGAATAACAGTTGCTGGCACATCCTTCAGTGAAAGACATAAGACCTTATTAAACAGTCCTTCAGTACCGCCGGGAATATTTCGTTCGTAGGCTTTTAATAAGTCAGAGAGTAAAAATTTCAGGTCTGGTTCAGAAATACTAAGATCAGTTT
>DAOVZA010000092.1 GCA_030635405.1 Desulfocapsa sp. | reverse complement strand
GCAATTGGAAGAACTATGCTCCAACGGGTAATAAAGTATATGAGTATGCCAAGCAGGGAAGCGGTGAGCAGGATAAAAACAACAAATTTTTGGATAAGTCCCGCCAGATTATTATTAATCTGCTCAAGTGAAAGTAAGACCTCCACAGCACCTTGAAGGTGACCGGAACTCGTTACAATTGGGCTTATCACTGAGAAATACTCATGAGAGCCATCCTTTATATGTTGTTCCCTGGTTCCCTTAAGCAGATCACCCGGTTCTGTTGTTTGGTGCGGAATTCTTCCATTTATTCCATGCTCAAATGAAAAATCCATGAGCTGTCCCTTCTGATTATATATATTGATCAGTAAATTATTATTCTCCTGACCATGAGGAATTACTGCATGGATTAATTCCCCGATGCGCTGGGAACGATCACCAACATGATAATATTTGAAGGTTGTGGCTAAGATTTTGGCAAGTGTCCGCGCCTGCCCTCTCACCTCATTCATCAGGTGAGAACGCTCATCACGTACAGATATAACTCCAAGACCAACAGAAGTTAGAATGAGTAGTGTGGCAATATAAAGGAAAAACCGGGTGGATATTTTCATTCGTCCGGAAAACCGGTGTGATTATCCTGCGAACTGTAAAGGTTTGCTGCAGCAAGACTCAAAGCAATAATAGATGGACCAATGATAATTCCCCAGAACCCAAAGCTTGCGATTCCTGCTAGAATTGAAAGCAGGATTAGAATCTCGTTCATCGTATACTCAAATCCGAAGAGACGTTTCAAATTGCTGATAAAGATAATTCTGAGGATGTTATCAATGAAAAATCCCATCACACCCCATACCACTATGAGGATTACCACCACATTCATATAGTTCCCTGCAACAAGCTCAAGGGCAATCACGGGGATATAAACAAGGGCAGCACCGATAATGGGGATAACTGAGCAAAACCCTGCAAGCACACCTAGATAAAAGGCGTTGTATCCACCAATAAAAAACATGAGAATGCCAAATGTCAGCCCTTGCGCCAGCATGTTAAAAAGAGTTCCGTAAAAAACCACAGCCACGGTTCCTGTGCACTCACGATACAGATATTTTTCATGTTCAAAACTGGTTGGCATTACTCGCGCTGCAAATGCAAGAATCGGTTTGCCATACAGATTAAACAGAAAATAGAAAATCAGAATCCAGCTTATCTGTACCACTAACCCCCCGGCACCGGATGCCACTCCATTTACTGTCTTATACACTGCCTCCATTGAAACATTTTTCAACACAGAAAAACCTTCTGCTTTCAATGAATTAAGGAAGTTATGAACAACGGGAATCCTATCGGTGAAGGAAACTACTTTATCCACCATTTGCATGGTCACTTCTTTTACATGCTCAATATCAACATCCGACATCTGACCATAGGTTTCAGAAACAAAATAAACCATAGGCGCAAAGAGAAGACAGAGGAAAAACAGTGTGAGAATCGTAGCACTTATAAAATTTCGTTGTTTTCTGATAAATGCTGGAACAGAAGGGCGATTTAACAATTGCTGAAGGGCAATTAATGCATGGCTGGTACAAAGAGCAAGAACTGCTGCAACAAGAATATAATGAAGATAGGAGGAAAAAATATAGAGTGACGCTGCAAGAAGAAAAACGGTTAAATAGCCAAGAAACTGTACACTTTCTTTGTCTTGTTTTAGCATAATCAATATTTCTCAAATTATAGTAATAGGTAAAAAACCTAACAACTGTTGTGAATCAGCAAAAAAATTATAAAATAATTTTTCCAACCGCAAACATGGGTAACACAGCAGCGACCAAATGACAGCTGGTTACAAAAATAATCCAGAGAGTATGCAAAGTAATTGGAAGTAAATGAGCTGCATCACTGTTATTTACACGGGAACGTTTTGCACCCCAAACTATACAGCAAAGGAGTGAAAGTATAGCAAAAGTTTGCCAATGGATCATATGATACCAGATTGGCAGGGGTAGGGGAGCCAGGAAAAGGGTGGAAAAGAAAGGAACACTTCCATAATCTGACTGAATAAAAAATGCCGCCCACACCTCTGCACCATACCAAAGCAAGATTGTATAAGTTGCTGTAATTCCACTTAAGAGTAAGTATATCAATATAATTACTGGATTCATTCTCACCCCCTGAGACTCAGATAGAATAGTGACAGCCTACTTCCTTACTTTGAAAAAGTTATCTGCACATTCCCGCACAGCTTTGTCAGGATCAGTTATACTTTTTTGTATTACTTCAAGCGCTCGTTTATCTCCGCTTGTGCTTAGCAGTTGGCATAACAAGAGTCGTTTTGATGTTTCGGGATGTTCTGATGAATAATCTGCGAACGCCTCTATCATCTGGGGAACTGCAATCACCCCGAGACCATAGAGGCCATTTACAGCAATATCACGTGTATCCTGGTATTCCTCTGGATCTAATGCTGATAACAGTACAGGTACAATACGATCATCTTTGAACTTTACCAAGGCCTCAATTGCAGCATCACGAGTATCAGCACGCCAGGCGGCAGTAAGGAGATATGGAACACACGATGGATCGCCAATGGAACCTAACGCAGAGGCTGACATCTCTCTTCCGATCCAGTCATCGTCATACAATGTCAATGTGTGTATGAGCACTGGAACAGCAGTCTGATCCCCCAATGCACCAAGTGCAGGAATAATCCATGACCATAATCCGGTTCGTTCCTTGATATCTCTCTTTAGAGCAACGACAAGAGGTTGCACAGCCCGACGATCATTGCTCTCTGATAACCTTATGACACCGCTCTTATAAGCTTCTTTTTGAGGTAATTTTAACAGGGAAAGAATTTCCTCGAAATTGCATTCTTTACTGCATTGTCCCTGTATAATTTCAAAACCCACAGAAGCCATCTGATTGCTCCTGATGCATTCCTCTACGCACTGTGATTCAGCAGTAACAAAGGCCACATTTCCAAATAATAACAATACAGTTGCGCAGGAAAACCACCTTAAGATATGCATTATTCTCTTCCTTTTCCAGTGTTTATGGAACTAATATTACAGCATTGTAAAAGGCTCATTGCTTGCCTATGAACTGAGAACATGATAGTCTTAAAACAACATGTTCTCACCAGTATACATTAACGATATCAACATGTAAAATATGCAATGGCCTCGACACAAGCGTCTTTTCCGCGATACTTTTTTTTCTATAGAAAATTCAAGGAGGAAGCATGCCTGTACCTGAAACAGATCTGATCAACATTTCATACAAACATACCAGGAACTTTGAAAAAAATGAGAAAAGATAACGCTCCAAAGTTTTGCAGTGAATGTGGTGTCCCCTTTGAACCGAATGCAAGTTTCTGTGGGGAATGTGGCGCGACCATCTCGGAACCACAGCAAAAACAGAACAAAACTGCTTCACAGTTCAAAAAACGAATGGCAGAGGGAATTAAAAAAACAGCAAATTCTCTATCCAGTGACGCTCCGAAAAGCAAAGCCAAGGTCACATTGTTCGCTATGTTTCTGGGTGGTTTTGGGGTACATAAATTTTATATGGGTTCCTGGGGGTGGGGAATTGTATACCTGTTTACATGGTGGCTTACTATTCCATTTTTGGTCGCTTTAGCCGAGACTGTTAAATATGTGTTAATGAGCGACGAAGAGTTCCGGCTAAAAGCAGAAACCTTTAAAGATAAAGGCCCCTTTGGGTTTTTCTGGTAAAAGGTGTAATAAATGGATTCAAGTGTAAAATTTTGTGGTGAATGTGGTGCATCTTTAAGTGATGAAATGCATTTTTGTGGTGAATGCGGTCAATCTCTTTTCACTGAAGCAGAGTCCTCAGAGAATGATCTACCGCCAGAACCTGAGAAAGCATCAAAAACTTCCAGAAAATCTAGAACACTTCTTATTGTTACATCTATTTTAGTTATCATTGCAATTTCCATAGCTGCTTTTCTACTGTCCCAACAAAACAATATTGAAATTCCTGCTATTTCACAACCAGCAGAAGTGGCAATCGATGAAAACTATGTGATTTCCTACGTTCGTGTTGGGCGAAAAGCATATGAAAATGGTGATTATGAGGAATTAAGAAAAGCTGTTACAGGTGGCCTCAAGTATTACCCCGAACTTCCAGAACTTTGGACACTGAAAGCTCTATACCATTTGAAATCACCATCAAGTCCTGAGCGAGGTGAACTGGCATTGGGCGCCGCTAAAAGAGCTCTTGAACTAGAGACAACCCCCCGGCACTCTGCGAACGTAGGCTGGGTTTATTATATATTGCTACATGACTACTCTTCGGCTTTATCTTACTTCAAAAGGGGAGAAACTGGAGGGTATGGTGAACTAGACCCAAATCTTTATTTTTTTCTGGCAGTTTGCTATGACAAAACAGGACTTTTTAACGATGCCACTACCTACTACAAACTTTTCCTGGATATCGTTCCAAATGGCGACAATTCTGCAGAGGCAAGAGGACGTCTTGAGTTCGTGAGTACTGGAAACACCATTCAGTACTGGGAATAATAGTAACCCATTTCATTGAACCCAAAACTAATACGTTTTGAGTCCACGGCTAGAGACACACAAATGCACATATATCATATACTATTTCAATGAATACGATATACCCACTCTCTTTGTATTGAACAAATGAAGGCATTATTATTCCTATCTATTACCTTTTTATTAGCATCGTGTATGGACGTGGAGCATCAAGATGAAGTGATAATATACACGTCCGTTGATCAACACTATTCCGAACCTGCACTTATCGCCTTCGAATCAAAAACCGGTATTCATGTAAAAATTGTCTTTGATGTTGAAGCGAGCAAAACTACAGGCCTGGTAAACCGTCTCATTGCCGAAAAACAACACCCTAAGGCAGATGTCTTCTGGAATGGAGAGTTCGCTCAAACGGCACTTCTTGCATCCCATGGCATATTAGCAAAATACAAAGTTTCCTCTTCTTCTCATAAAATGTGGCATGATCCTGAAAACCGGTGGAATGCTTTTGGTGGTCGAGCCAGAGTTCTTATCAGCAACCGTGAAAAGATAAAGCCCAACACGCTCCACGTGTCTATTGATGATCTGATTGACAAACAATTTCCTGCTGAAAAGATAGGCATGGCATTGCCTTTGTTTGGAACTACAGCCACCCATGTCGCAGCACTTTGGGCGGAAATGGGAAAAGACAAAACTACTGTCTTTTTTACACAGTTAAAAGAACGAGGGATCTTTTTCGTAGATGGTAATTCTGTGGTTCGAGACAAGGTCGCAAGCGGAGAACTGTGGTTTGGCTTGACTGATTCAGATGATGCTTGTGCAGCGGCTGCCCGTGGAGCTCCCATTGACATCCATTTTTTGGACCAAGGGGTAAAAGAGATGGGTACTCTGGTCATTCCTAATACTATAGCTCTCATTAGTGGCGGTCCAAATCCTGAAAATGGAAAAAAACTGATCGACTACCTGCTTACAAAGGAAAATGAAGAATATTTAGCGCAACTTGGCTGGTTTCACATACTGAACGGGCATGTGTATACAGATGGAAATTGTCCACTTCCGGATACCATTAAAATCATGAGTATTTCACAACAAAAACTTGTTGATAGCCTTATTCAATCTCAAAACTTTTTACACAAACTGCTCTTGTGAAATCTTTAAAGCAATCTCCTCCTCTCTTATTAGCATCCGGAGCTCTCCTGGTTACAGGATTTATGCTTTTCCCGCTAATGGCTTTAATGGGAAAGGTAATATCAGAATACCCCACACACCCCTTTTCCTGGTTTGGAAAAGACACCATAGAACTTCTCTTATGCAGCATTTTATTTTCATTAGGAGTTTCTGTCTCCGCATTATTGATCGCCGTACCCGCAGCCTCCATATTAACTAATATCGGTGGCTGGCAAGGTAAAGCATTTCGCTTACTGGTCGTCTCACCAGTTGTAGTACCTCTCTATATCCATGCTCTGGCATGGCAACGTTTCCTGCAATCTTTAGGGCTTCCAACGCAGGGTGATTTCGTTGCTTTTGCAATAGAGACACTTGCCAGAGTTCCTCTTTTGATTGCAGCAACACTCATTGGCTATGCCTATATGCATCCAACAGCAGAAGATGCCATGAAAGTTTACAGTGACCCGGTACGCGGTTTTCTCCATATTACATTGCCTCAACTCAAGGCAGCTCTTATTGCCGGTTGTTGTATTGTATTTCTTTTCAGTTTGAATGAATATGGTTTAGCTTCACTATTTATGCGTAGTACCTATTCTCTGGATATTTTTATACGCTACAGTGCTACGGGTGATAGTGCAGGAGCCCTGTTATTTGCTTTTCCTTTAATTCTGACATCAGCGATTCTAACAATGATAGCTGTAACCTCTCTTTCCAAATTCTCATCCTTATCAATATCAAGAAGACATAATATGGTCCATTTTTCGGGCCCAATCTGGCTTGATGTCTTACGCGCTATTGCCTTGTTGTTTGTTCTTTTACAGGTAGTTATTCCACTAAAAGAAATACTTTCCTTGAGCATATTGTCCAGGGCGCCCGTCATGACAACCATAGCTATTGAGAGTTTTAAATACAGTATCTCCATATCTCTGATTGCTTCCGTACTAAGCATTCCCCTTGCCTGGGTACTAGCCGAATATCTTCACAGACAATCGTGTAGAATCATGTGGTTATCTCTATTGATTTGCTTTACACTTCCATCGTCATTAACTGGAATAGGAAGTATTGTTTTTTGGAGCTGGACAGGAATGGAAAGTGTGTATAATGGCTGGTTTCTTCTGGTATCAGGCTATATGACAAAACTTCTACCTCTTTCAACCCTGTTTATATATGGTAGCATCCGCAACAGTGATTCTCTTCTTTGGGATGCAGCACGAATCTACAAAAGTGGCTTCCAATTGTGGTTTAAAATACGATTGTACCAAATATGGCCAGGTATGGTCGGAGCACTGTTAATTAATTTTGCCCTTACACTTCCAGAGCTGGAATTGTCCCTGCTGCTTTCACCGGCAGGAAAAAATGGTATTGGCATCAGGTTATTCAACTACCTCCATTATGGCGCTCCAGAGCAGGTGGCCTATTTTTCCTTAATGATTCTATTAAGCACTCTTCTATTTGGAGGGGGGCTTTATTCGCTCACGACACATTATGCAAAAGGATTATCTGATTCGAGCACAACGAGGAAGACATCATGATTGAGGTAAATTCTCTTTATTTCAGCTATGACGATAAGCCAATATTATCGGGAATC
>DAOVZA010000325.1 GCA_030635405.1 Desulfocapsa sp. | reverse complement strand
GATGCCTGAAATGGATGGGTATGAAGTTCTTAAACTATTGAAATCCAGACGTGGCACAGCAGATATCCCTGTTATATTTGTTACAGCGTTAAGCGAAGAAAAAGATGAAACCCGGGGGCTTTTGCTTGGTGCTGTGGATTTTATAGTAAAACCGGTAAACCCTGTGATTGTAAAGGCCAGAGTGCAGACACATATTGCACTGTGTCAGGCACAACGGGAACTACGGCGTCATCGCGATGAACTTGAAGAGATTGTTCTTGAGCGAACACAAGAACTACGAGATAGTCAGGTTGAGATAACCACAAGGTTAGTTCAGGCCGCAGAATATCATGATCGTCAAACCGGACGCCATATTACCAGGATGGCTCATTGTTGCGTAATTATAGGGCGTGCGCATGGAATGAGTGAGGAAGAGTTAGCACTGTTTTTTCATGCCAGTGCTATGCATGACATTGGAAAATTGGGGGTAAGCGATATTATTTTGCATAAAAAAGGCAGCTTGACCAGTGATGAATTCAATGAAATGAAAAAACACACCCTTATTGGTGCAGATCTCTTGTTTGATAGTGACAATAAACTAATGAATATGGCACATTTAATAGCACTTACGCACCATGAAAGGTGGGATGGAACAGGGTTTCCCTTAGGGCTAAAAGGGGAAGAAATTCCGTTTTCAGGACGTATTGCATCTGTATGTGATGTTTTTGATGCTCTTTCTTCAAAACGGCCGTATAAAGATGCCTGGCCACTAAGCAAGGCCAAAAAAGTAATTGAAGAAGAAAAGGGGGGACATTTTGACCCCTATGTTGTCGAATTATTTATTGAAAGTTACGATAAAATAGAAGATGTGTATCGCCGGATAACCTGATCTTTATCAGGTTTCATTATTTATGAGATCGATTTGTTCATTCAGTGTCCAGAAATCATAAATAATCCCTATAAAAAATAATCCTCCAGTTAGTAGGTAGAAGATTCCAGTAATCCATTTCCCCTGATAAAACCTGTGGATGCCAAATATCCCAAGAAAGGTCAGTAAAATCCAAGCAATGTTGTAATCAATGGGGCCCTGGTGAAATTTTAAGGACGCATCTCTGTTCATTCCTGGAATAAGAAAAAGATCAACAATCCATCCGATAAAAAGAAGCCCCAAAGTAAAAAAGTAGATTGTCCCTGTTATCGGCTTACCATAATAAAAACGATGAGCACCCAGGAATCCAAAAATCCACAGGATATATCCTATGACGGGTGTGTGTGATTCTTCGATGTATTCCTGTCTTTGATCCATTGTCATTCACTCCAGTTTGAGCAGTATTTCATTAGTTGTCAACAGAGAGCGATTTTTTCATCTGTGTGATACGTTGCCATGCTTCATAAATACGATCTTCTGAGATCCTGCTTTCTTTAACTGCAAGAGTCACAGCAGGAATAATTCGTTTTAGAAAACCGGGATCATACTCAAGGTTGTTTCCTACTATAATCATATCAACACCGGCAGCAAGGGCAAGGCAGACAGATTCTTCAATGCCGTATTTGTCCGTTATTGCCTTCATTTGCAGATCATCGGTGATGGCCACTCCCTTAAATTTCAGTTGTGTTCGCAGCAGATCCTGAACAATTACCTTTGAAAGACTCGTTGGATGTGTTGCATCAAAGCTACTATGGAAGAGATGGCCTAGCATCACACTATCTATGGGTGGTTTGTTTTTCTGATTGATCAGTTTTTTAAAAGGAATAAGCTCTGAATCCTTCCAGCTTGTACTAATATCAGTGAATCCAAGATGGGAGTCAGTCTGTGAACTGCCATGCCCTGGAAAATGTTTCAAACAGCAAAGAATGTTCTGTTTTTTGTGTTCTTGTATCCAGATATCAGCATGACGGATAACGGTCTCAGGGGTTGCTGAAAAACTCCTTTTGATTTTTCCGATTACCGGATTGTTGGGGAAACTGTTCAGGTCAACCACCGGGGCAAGATTATAGTTTATTCCTGATTTCTTAAGAATCTGAGCAGTACATCCTGCATGAATAGCTGTGAGTGTAAGATCATTTTCAACTCCAAGCTCCCATGCACTGAGTGTTTCAGGGAATCCCGTCGATGATTTCAGTCTTTTAACCATGCCACCTTCCTGATCAACGGCGATTAGAAGTGGTGTTTCAGCACAGGCTTGTAAGGATGAATTTAATTCTTTTACCTGACCAGGGCTCTTTATATTGTTCTGATTTTCATTTCTGGCGAGCAGCCTGTCAAACAGTATAACTCCACCAAGATTTCTCTCTTTAATGTCAGCCACTATTGGAGAATCCTGGTCAATGGTTAAGCCGTTGAAGCCAAGAATGAATAGTTGTCCGATAACTTCTGCAAGTTTCATAATTTGCTCTAATCCTTTTTGATGATGAAAATGATATCTTTGAGTGTAGCATTGGGCTTTGAAAAAAGACAGTTTAAATATATCAATAAAAGTATGGGGTTGAGTGGTTTGCAAACAGCTACTGTCATAAAACTGACACACCTGAGGGGCGTTTTGAGGCGGAGTTGTTTTGTTAAAAAAGTTGTGTCAAAATTTTGAACCGAGTTAGGTGTGGCCTTTGTGTTTTTGTAACAGACTGATAATACAGTACATGCTCAAACTACTGACCTGCGATTAAGTGTTTTGTTTGTCTGGCACAGTAATTGCTCAATGAAAAAGTAAGAAAGTGACTTAAGAAATATCTCTCATCAACCGATATGTTAGGTAACTTAGAGAAACTACATTGAGGAATAAATAAATGAGTATCACAAGATCGTTATCCCAAATACCTTCAGTCGAACAAAAGATCGATGGAATAGATCAGGTTAGAGTTGAACTTGATCATTTTAGGCGACAGACTGAACGTCTTGATCTTATGAATAAACTGCATGGCCGTATGGCTGCTATGCTTGATGTGTCTGGAATGATAGAATCATTCTCGATCTGGCTTATGCCTCAAGTTGAGCATGAGCTTGTTGGCTACAAAAATCAGGTTCGTTCCAAAAAACACCTTTTTTGTTCAGGTCACGGTCCTAAACGCCGTTCAATTATGGCATTTGCTGAGGAAGTTTTAAACAATACCGACAAACAGGCGAAAGCATATACAAGTGAAGATGGACATTATGCCCATAAGTGGGTTATTGAAACCGCCGATGATGCTGGTATCCTCATTATATTGAAAGATGAAAAATCATTATCCGATGTTGAAATCAGTCTCATTAATGAATCGTTGATTATTCTTGCGGAGTCTCTCAGACGAGGCCTTGAATACGAAGAACTTTTTGAAAGTGCAAGAAAAGATGCTCTTACTGGTCTTGCAAACAGACGTGTCTTTGACGAGCGAATTCAAGATATTATGAGAGGAGCTAAACGCTACAAGCGTCCATTAACAATGGCATCACTCGATCTTGATCATTTTAAACAGATTAATGATAATCTTG
>DAOVZA010000060.1 GCA_030635405.1 Desulfocapsa sp. | reverse complement strand
ACTTCACGGCCACGTTTAGCACGATCTGCAATAAGTTGATCCCTCAATGGTAGCCAGGTTTGAATTGCTTCAAGAGCAGGTCTGCCGACCGGTACCAATCGCTCCTTATTTCCTTTGCCCCTCACCCTAAGCATTTCAGTTGTAAAATCAAGGTTCAAAAGGTCCCTTGAGACGAGCTCAGAAACACGCATCCCGGTTGAGTATAAAAGTTCAAGAATTGCACGATCACGAAGCATAAAGCGATCTTTTTTTGCAGGAGTCTCCAGTAAAGAAAAAACCTCATCAACTGTCAGAAAAACAGGAAGATACTTTCCAGTCTTTGGGCCGGTGATTCCATCAATGGGATCATTTACGATTCGTTTATTCTTAAGAAGAAATTTGAAGAAACTTCTTAAAGCAGAAAGTTTCCTGGCCACCGTTGCAGCACTGTTATGTCCATGCAGACTCACAACAAAACGTCTAATATCAACAGCTTCTAACTTCGCCACAGCCTGATCTTCCTGAAGTGTTCGTGCAAATTCGGCGAGATCTCGTCCGTAACCGGAAACGGTATGAACTGAATAGCCCTTTTCCACCTCAAGCCAGCGGAGAAATGAATCTATATAAGTATCGATTTTGTTCTTCATTCAGGTATTTATTATACTACTTTATTCTCGACTTCTCACTCAACTGTGAATATATATAATGGTCTTTAAAATTAAAGAAAAGTAATTCAGCATCTTCTACCTAGATTAAAAAGAAAATGGCTAAACGAACATTTGAAACTGCTCTTGGAAAACTCGAACAGATAACCGAAGAACTTGAGAACGGTGATCTCAGTCTTGAGAAGAGTCTCAAGAAATTCGATGAAGGAATCGGCCTTGTTGATTTTTGCAATACGACCCTGACGGACGCCAAAGCAAAGGTTGAGTTACTCCTTGAAAAACAGGGCGGACTCACCAAACAACCCTTTGACGAGTTGGATCATGGAGATCAAGAAATATCTTAACGAGCAGAGGCAGCTGGTTGAAGCTGCTTTTGACAGCTTAATTCCAAAAGCCACTGGTAATTTTGCAAAACATATAGAGGCCATGCGCTATTCGCTGCTTGCCGGCGGTAAACGTGTTCGCCCTATTCTTTGTCTTGCCTCAGCTCGGGCGATTGCGGGTGATGCAATTGCTGACCAGGATATTCTACCGGTTGCCTGCGCCCTTGAATGCATTCATACCTATTCATTAATTCATGATGACCTGCCAGCCATGGATAACGATGACTTGCGTCGTGGCAAAGCAACAAATCATGTCCTTTATGGTGAAGCAGGAGCCATACTTGCCGGTGATGGATTACTTACCTGGGCCTTTGATCTTCTCTGTGATCCTCAATATGGCAATCTTGATGCTGATAAAAAACTCGCCATAAGTCACTGTATTGCACGAGCTGCCGGATCATACGGTATGGTTGGAGGCCAGGCGCTCGATATCGCAAGTGAAAACACCCAGTTTCCCTTTGAAACTCTTCAGACAATTCATAGAAGTAAGACAGGAGCCCTCATTACAGCCTCGGTTATGACAGGTGGAATAGCAGGTGGAGCAAGTAACGATCAACTCCAGGTACTTGAACAATACGGCAATCAAATAGGTCTTGCCTTTCAAATTGTCGATGATCTGCTAAATGCAACAGCCACCACAGAACAGCTTGGAAAAGCCGCAGGAAGCGATGAAGAACTTGGCAAAGCCACATATCCTGCTTACTTTGGTATTGAAGAGACACGAACAAGAGCCAAAAATGCAGTTCAAGAGGCAAAGAATTGCCTTGCAACATTCGACGACAAAGCCAAGCCATTACGTCTGCTTGCCGATTATATTGTTACCCGATCGCATTAAACTTAGCGATCACCAAGGATATTCATAATGCTAACAACAGATACCATAGAATCTACACCTGTCAGATTAAAGGACATCAAATCCCCTGCTGATCTTCGTGATCTTACAATCCCGGAACTTGATACCATAGCTGAAGATCTTCGGGCCACAATCATTGACACCGTTTCTAAAACCGGTGGACACCTTGCACCCGGCCTTGGTGTTGTTGAACTGACTCTTGCACTCCATTATGTTTTTGACACTCCAGAAGATAAACTCATCTGGGATGTTGGTCATCAGACATACGCCCACAAACTTCTCACTGGCAGGCAGGAACAATTTTCCACTCTTCGCCAATACAAAGGATTAAGCGGATTCCCTAAATTTAAAGAAAGTGAATTTGATGCTTTTGAAACAGGGCACTCATCCACTTCTATCTCCGCGGCCCTTGGGATGGCCTGTGCTAAAAATCTCAAGAAAGACACAAAAAAAGTAATAGCCATCATTGGCGATGGAGCTATGACTGCCGGAATGGCTTTTGAAGCTCTGAATCAGGCTGGTCATCTTGATAAGGATCTCATTGTTATTTTAAATGATAACGAGATGTCAATTTCGGAAAATGTTGGTGCCATGTCAAGTTTTCTCTCAAGACAGCTCACCTCCAAAACCGTTAGACGCTTGCGCAAACATATCTCCACCCGCTTAAAAGAACTTAGTGGTGTGGGGGATCGTTTCCTGAATGTTCTAAAAAAGAGTGAGGAAAACATTAAAAGTTTCTTTACTCCTGCAATGCTTTTTGAAGCCTTAAAATTTTATTATATTGGACCAATATCAGGCCATGAGCTTGAGGACTTGATCCCCACTCTTGAAAATATTCGAGATAATGTCGATGGACCAATTCTTGTTCATGTGATCACCCAAAAGGGAAGAGGTTACGCACCAGCAGAAGAGAATCCTGGAAATTATCATGGACTTGGACCCTTTGATATTGCAACCGGGATTCCTCATCCATCTACAGGATCAATCAGTTATACAGAAGTTTTCGGTAATTCAATTTGTAAACTTGCAAAAAGTAATCCTGATATCGTAGCGATCTCTGCTGCAATGCCAGCAGGAACCGGTCTTACCAAATTTTCAAAAGAATTTCCTGATCGCTTCTTTGATGTTGGAATAGCAGAACAGCACGGAGTAACCTTTGCCGCAGGACTAGCTGCAGAAGGAGCACGACCTGTTGTTGCCATCTACTCTTCCTTCTTCCAGAGAGCACTTGATCAGATTATCCATGACGTCTGTATCCCAAGTCTCCCCGTTACCCTTGCCATCGACAGAGGCGGTGTAGTCGGCGATGATGGCCCTACTCATCACGGTATATTTGATATTTCTTTTTTAAGATTTATACCAAACCTTACCTACATGGCACCAAAAGACGAGAACGAACTTCAACACATGCTGTATACCGCAGTAACACTTCCAGGACCTGCTGCAATCAGATACCCACGAGGTAGTGGAGAAGATATTGCCCTTGACTCTGAATTTAAGACTCTTGAAATAGGAAAAGGAGAGCTACTGCGAGATGGAAAAGACATACTCTTACTGCCAGTTGGTAATAGAGTGTACCCTGCACTACGGGCTGCTGAAGGACTCGAAAAACTTGGAATCAATGCTGCTGTCATTAATCCACGTTTTATAAAACCTCTTGATATTGAGCTAATTTGTGAATGGGCTGAAAAAACAGGCAGAGTAGTAACAGTAGAGGATAATGTTGAACACGGTGGTTTCGGAAGCCTTGTACTTGAAGCCCTATCAAAGAACAAACTCTTTTCTGTGAAAACTCACTTACTGGGTTATACGGATCAATTCGTTGAGCATGGCCCACAAAAGACACTGTGGAAAAATTCAAAGCTGGATTCCCCAGCTATCATCAGTGCTGCCATGGAACTAATGAAGGATTAAAACATTCTACGGAAGACGAACTTCCGTAGAATATATTGTTTCTTTACTGTTTATAGTACTGCAGGTACCAATCAACAAAACTCTTCACGCCAACATCTAATGGTGTGTCCGGCTTATAGTCAAAATCCCTGATAAGATCGTCAACATTTGCATAGGTTGCCTGAACATCTCCCGGCTGCATTGGGAGGAAATTTTTATCGGCTTTTCTGCCAAGATTCTCTTCCAATAACTGAATAAAATAGAGAAGGCGTTCTTTCTTATTGTTCCCGATATTATACACACGATAAGGGCAGTACGAAGTCGCAGGATCTGGTGAATCACTCTTCCAGTCAAAATCAGGTTGAGCAGGTTGCTGGATAACTCTTGCCACACCCTCAACAATATCATCAACAAAGGTGAAGTCACGTTCCATGTTGCCGTTATTGAACACATTGATGGGTTCACCAGCAAGGATGGCTTTTGCAAATAACATGGGCGCCATATCAGGACGACCCCATGGACCATAAACGGTGAAGAATCTGAGTCCTGTACAGGGAAGTCCAAAAAGATGGCTGTAGGAATGAGCCATCAGTTCGTTGGATTTTTTTGACGCTGCATACAGAGACACTGGATGATTAACATTATCATGCTCTGAGTATGGCTGATGCGTATTTGCGCCATACACTGAGCTTGAAGATGCATATACAAAATGCTTCACACCGGAGTGCCTGCAACCTTCCAAAAGATTAGCAAAGCCAACAATGTTTGTATCTATATAGGAGGCGGGATTGATAAGAGAATAACGAACTCCGGGTTGAGCCGCAAGATTAACCACAGCATCAAAACTGTGATCGGTAAACAGCTTCTCCATGGCGCCCCTATCTGAAATATCAATCTTCAGATTCTGAAAACCATCACCACCTGCAATTTTATCAAGACGATCTTGTTTCAGATTTACATCATAATAATCGGTGATTGTGTCAATACCAATGACTTCACAACCAGATTCACGTAATTTGCGCGCAAGGAACGAACCGATAAATCCAGCTGTTCCGGTAACCAGTATTTTCTTCATTACCAGTTGATTCTTTCCATCAGTCATCAAAATCCCCTTCAGGTCCTTTATCTGTGTCGAGCTCTGCTGCTCGCGCAATAATTTTTTCTTTTGTCCAATCTGCTGGGTCTTCTATGAGATCAGCCTTTGGCCCCATGTCATAGGAACCTGCTTTAAGAATTGCTTCTTTTGCAAGATCTGCAGTTCCTTCAGCAGAGAAAACGTTCACAAGCATGTTATACACAAAATCCTCCACCCGTTTGCACATTCTGTCTCGGATTTCCTTTGACTGACCACAGAGATTATTTTCAAAGGGAAGATTCAATTTTTTATAATCGCTGCCACTCAAGTCACGTTCATCGGCGTAAGCAACCATTTCTTTCCACAACTCTTCGCCAACACCTTCACCTTTGATCTTTATCAATTTTCCGTTGGCATCACTGATGGCATTCCCGTCCTCATTACCTTCAACGCCCCATGACACCATTTGAAGTGCGGTTGCCACATTTGCTTTGGTTGTAGCAGTATCTCTACAAATGGCACGAAGTTTATCTGAGCTGTTTCCTGATGTTCCATGCTGGGCACCAGATGTTCCATAGGGAGCAAGGGCTTTGTGGATATCACCTGTGAGTTCTATCTGTATCCCCTGCCCTGAAGTCTCAAGACCATGAATACTTCCATTGTTCAGGGCTATCCAGTCAGGGCATATACCGTGGGCATTTAGTCCTTTGATAAGGAATGAAGCATCATCAACGGTGGATAATCCCTGCTCTCCCTTGATTTCGCCTACCTCTGTTTCAAGACCTGCCCAGCCAGGAATGCAACTGTTCAGTTCAATGTTTGCGAAAAGGTTTTTATCGTCGAGCATATGGGAGGCATCAACTGCAATGGATGTAATTCCAGCATCGAAAATAGATGGAACCTCAATTTTAGCCTGTTCCATATCACTTTCTTTCTTAATTCCAAAATGATCAGCGTGAATGGCAACCGGAATCGTAATGTTTAACTCATTACAAATACTGTCAACAAATGTAGCCATATTCCAGAGACTCACAGGACAATAGGCATTCGTTCCACCTTCTGAACGGGCAATCTCAATAATAATTGCACTATTTGCACGTTGTGCTGCCTGCAAGGTACCTCGGACAACAAAAGTTGAACGAGCATTTGCGGCGATGGTCATGGCACCACCCTTTGCTATCATTGCACGATCAATGACTTTTCCACTCACAAGCAGTGCTTTGGAATTTGGAAAAAGTTTTTGAATATTAGGCGGACGACCAATCTCAAGAAGTTTTGCGTATTCAGCGTTGTTACTCATAATACCCTCCGTATTTTCAAATGCATTGGCAGCATAAAATATGTCCATACAAAATTATCGATGACTCTTTATACCGTATCAGGGACCGAAAATCCAGATGAGACGAACTCTGCTATTCTTTATTTTCAAGTAATTCATTTTCATCTTCTTTCGGGTCATCTTCATTAAAACCCACAAAGGTCTTTTTCCCGAAAAAATAGACCGCCACCACGCTAATTTCGTATAAAATCAGTAAAGGAATCCCCATCATCATCTGGTTCACAACATCTGGAGTCGGGGTCAGAATAGCTGCGATAATAAAATTGATCAGAATAGCGTACTTACGATTTTTCTTGAGAAAAGGAACCGTTACAACACCCATTTTCGCAAGAAACACCATAAAAACAGGCATCTCAAAAATCACTCCGAATGCAATTAGCAGACGCAGGGCCAGTGAAAAATATTCACTCACGGCAGGCATTGAGGCGAGGTATTCATTGGAATAGCCAACCAGGAATTTAAAAGCGGGCGGGAAAACTACAAAATAACCGAAAGCTGCACCACCAATGAAACAAACGGTGGAAAGAAAGGTAAAGGGAATAATTACACGCTTTTCGTGTTTATACAGACCTGGTGCAACAAAACGCCATATTTGATAAAATACAACTGGACTGGCAAGAAGCAAACCACAGACGAGCGCGAGCTTTAGATAAAAAAAAACCCTTCTTGATACGAAGTGAAAATCAGAGAACTGCTATCGGGAAGAACCTCAAGGAGAGGTTTGAAAAACCAGGTTCCAATGGGTTTAATAAAAGTGTATGAGGCTGCAAATCCTATAATTACAACCAGTAATGATGTAATTAGACAGGATCGGAGTTCACGCAGATGGTCGGTCAGGGTTTGTGATTCAAATGATTGATCACCTTCAATGGCCACGGTTGCTTCTTCGCCTATCTGCTCGCTCATCCTACTCTCCTGAAAGACTGAATCTGTTTCATGCCTCTTCATACCGTAATTCAACCATTCTGACAAGCTATTGTCCATAAAACATTCACCACAGTTATCCCCTTAAAACAACTCTAAACCTCTGAACATGCATGATGTTTTTTCAGCAGATAGTATTTTCATTTGACTTATGTCAATGAATTGTGGTTCACTATACCCTATAAAATTGTAGTAGTATTTAAGCATCCTCTATCGAATGGCGATAAGGATTTTATATTTAAACATTTTCACCATTGGGAGGGAAAATGATTCAATTTAAAACAGTACTGGCAGCAGGTGCCTTTGTTCTGTTGAGCACTGCAGGAATTGCAGGGGCTTCAGACAAATGCATCGACTGTCATACAGAAGTTTCACCCGGTATGGTTAAAGACTGGGAAGCATCAGCGCATTCTAAAAATGATGTTACCTGCTCCACCTGTCACGGAGAAGCACACAGCACCGCAGAAGATTTCAAAAAAGCTGTACTTCCAGACGAAGCCGTATGTGCCGAATGTCATCAGGATCAATACGATTCATTTGTCAAAGGTAAACATAACTTTGGTTGGGCCGTACTTAACGCTATCCCTGCTACTCACATGGCTCCTGATGAGCTGATGGAAGGTGGTCGCGGTTGTGGTGGTTGTCATAACATGGGTATCAGAACTGAAGAGCAGAAAAAAGCTCAGGCTGATGCTGGATATCGCTATCAGGTTAACTCCTGTGACGAGTGCCATACTCGCCACGCCTTCTCCAAAAAAGAAGCTAATAATCCAAGAGCATGCCAGACATGTCATATGGGTTATGACCATCCTCAGTGGGAGATGTGGTCAAGCTCCAAACACGGTGTTCGTTATTTTGCAAAACAGGCTGGAGATTTGCCAGAAAGTGCCGCTGCACCTACCTGCCAAACCTGCCATCTTCCTGACGGAACACATGAAAACCACACTGCCTGGGGATTCCTTGGCGTACGTCTGCCTTTCCCTGAAGATCCACAGGAAAAAGCTGATCGTATCACAATCCTGAAAGCTCTTGGTGTTATTGATCCTGAAAGCGGAAAAACAACTGAACTTCTTGATGTTGTATTATCCGTTGATATGGTTAGAGCAGATCAGGCATCCTGGGAAAAAGAGCGTAATAAAATGCTGAAGACATGTACTCAGTGTCATTCTCATAACTACGCTAAAGAACAGTTGGACATGGGTGATGCCATTCTTGGTAAAGCTGACCGTTTAATGGCTGAAGCCATTGAGACAGTAGCAGAACTTTACAAAGACGGTATTATTGAGAAACCTGCTTCATATCCTTTTAACTACCCCTTTCTTCTCACCATGATGCACACCAATGGTGCAAATTGGGACGAGGAACATGACAAGCTTTCTCATATCGATCAAATTCTTGTGCGTATGTACATGAAGCATCGTATGCGTGCTTATCAGGCATTCTTTCACGTAAACCCTGACTATGCTTACTGGTATGGTTGGAATATGATGATGGAAGACCTTGGTGAAGTAAAAGAACTTGCCAAAACCATGAGAGCTACTCACAAGAAATAAATTTCTTTCTTGATGGACTCATAAAAACTCTCCATCTGCTTCGTTGCTGTAATTTCTCTATCATTACGACGTACCCTAGTACGCCGAAATGATAGAAAAATTATGCGCCTCGCATATGAAGTTTTTTACGAGTCCATCTGATAATTTGGGTT
>DAOVZA010000395.1 GCA_030635405.1 Desulfocapsa sp. | reverse complement strand
TGAGCAGGATTTGTTGCAGGCGTAGTGGGTCGCCCCTGAGCACAGAGGGTACATTGGGAGCAATATCGAATACCATCTCCAGCCCCTTTTCCTCAGCCCTGAATCCAATCAGATTAGAGATGTTATCCAGTACAGTCTGTAAATAAAAATCGATCTGTTCAAGTTCTAACTTGTCCGCTTCAATCTTGGAGAAGTCGAGGATGTCATTAATAATACCCAGTAACAGTTCAGCAGAGTGGTGTGCTTTTTCAATATAGTTCTGCTGCCTTGGGTTAAGGTCGGTATCAAGAGCTAACTTCGACATTCCGATGATGGAGTTCATCGGCGTGCGAATCTCGTGACTCATATTAGCAAGGAATTCTGATTTGGCCTGACTAGCCTCCTCTGCCTGCTTCTGAGCATTTAATAGTTGCTGTTCGAACTGCTTGCGTTCAGAGATGTCACGCCAGATACAGAACAGGGCATCTCTGCCCTCAAAGGGGATGCGGGTGAGGGAGACATCAGCTGTGAAGAGTTCACCATTGTGTTTTTTATAGATCCAGTCAAAACGGTTATAACCGGTTTCATAGGCCATACGCATCATTTTTTCGGACTTTTCCCGTGATGAAGAGCCATCATCCTGAAGTGATGGAGATAGTTCTGCCGGATGGGTATTAATCAATTCTTTTTTAGAGTCATATCCCAGCAGATAAACGGCTGCCTGATTTGCCATGGTAAATTTGTTGCCTGTAATCAGCCACATTGGATCTTCTGATTTTTCAAATAGAAGACGATACTTTTCTTCACTTTCGTGGAGTTTCTTTTCTCTCTGCTGAGCCTCGCAACGAAGCTGTAAATTTTCTACAATATTTTGATAGAAGCGTTTGCCATTTATAACAAGCATTGCGGTATAGAGCAGCACCATGCTCCCCATTGATACACCAATGGCGGTATCAGTTGCAATCAGACGCAGCCCTAACGGAATAAGAGAGAGCATTATAAAAATAAGGATGGCACGGAAACTGGGGGAGAGTGAACTGATTGAACCAGCAGTAATTCCTGCAAAGATAAAGGCGAGAAAGGCCTGGTGGATAATGGACTCTGGTGAGAAGAGAACGACAGCTCCGTATCCCCAGGTGGTGGCAGTGAGGAACAGTCCGATATGAAAGCGCCGTTCCCATATCTCTACAGGGAAAGGCTGGTCGATGATACGGTAGAACTGATGCCTGATGGATAGACGATAGATAAGGGTGCCAAGCAGTATAACAAACCATGATATGAGGATCGGCCTGGCGATCACATCCCATAGAATGAAGAGGATAAATGAAGCGATAACCAGTGTTGAAAATGCACTTATATGCAGGAAAGCGTAGAGCAGTTTGAGTAGTTCACGCTTAATCTCATCTGTTATTAAGTGATTCAAATGTTGCTGTTTCATGTCAGTCGATTTAATTTTTAGAGGTACTGGCAAGAAAGCGGCTCAATGCTTCGATAACTGGATTCAACTCCTCAAGAACCTGTTGCAGTGCAGCGTCAATCTCTTCAGTGGTTCCCTCGTGCATACAGATATTTTCCAACTGTTCTGCTGCCTGTTGGACAGCGGTTGCGCCGATGTTTCCAGCAGTTCCTTTTAAAGTATGTGCAGCACGGTTGGTATCTCTGGGGTCACCATTTTTCTGGGCAGCACGGAAATCTTCAGCAAATTTGCTTTTGTCTTCATAAAACCAGCCCAGCAGATCCCGGTAGAGTTCGGGGTCATTCATTGTATGCTGTAGTCCCAGCTGGGTATCAATACCAGGTAGTCCATCAAAAGAGATGGAACCTGAGTTTTTCTCTATTTCCATTTTTGTCGATTTTTCTTCCTCAGCAGATAGTTCGCTAGAGCTTGCTGGAGTGATCCACTTCGCCATGGTGGTTAGCATCTGATGTACACGCAGTGGCTTGCCGATGTGGTCATTCATACCTGCGGCTTTGGCTTCATCCTGATCTCCCGTCATCATATTTGCAGTCATGGCGATAATGGGCAGATCCTTAAATTGGGGTTGTTTACGAATCTCGCGGGTGGCAGTGTAACCATCCATTATCGGCATCTGCACATCCATTAATATCCCATCAAAACTTTCTGTTTGTAGAAGTTCTAATGCCTCTTTGCCGTTCCACACCTGGGTGACTATTATGCCGTTACGGCGGAGTAGTTCCGTTGCCAGTTGTTTATTGAGTTTATTGTCTTCCACCAGAAGAATTCTGGCACCATGTAACCGGGCGATGGCATCGCTGTTGTCATCGGTTGCCTGCTGTTCGAGCTGTTCGGCACCACCCAGTGCTAGCTGCACTGTAAAATGGAACTGTGATCCCTTATTTTCTTCACTCTCCACCCAGATTTTACCACCCATCATTTTGATCAGTTTTTTACTAATGGCCAAACCCAGGCCGGTACCACCAAACTGGCGGGTGGTGGAACTTTCAGCCTGACTGAAGGAGCTGAATAGTTTCTGTTGCTGTTCCGGAGTCATGCCAATGCCGGTATCACTGATGCAAAACTTGAGCGTTATCTGATTGTTTTGCTGTTCCAGTATCGTTACGTTCAGGGAGATAGTACCTTGTGGGGTTTGTAGCTTGTCGCAATTAAATTGCTCAAGATGTAAAACGATCTTCGCCTCGACTTCTCTAAAATGTTCGTTGAGTCTTTTCCCTTCGTCTTTGTGGGCTGCAATCTTTGCCTTAAGTTCCATCGCCACAAGGCCAAGACGCTGTTGGTCTTCCACCGTGGTGACTCCTG
>DAOVZA010000124.1 GCA_030635405.1 Desulfocapsa sp. | reverse complement strand
CAGTTATAAAATATGGTGGAGTAGTTATATGGTTGCGATTGCACCGGTGTTGCCTTGTGGTGATATTGAATCCAAGGCAGTGCTAAAGAAATTGGTTAAAGCTCATAAGGCCTTGGCTGAGCTTAAAGGGGTAGTAGCTATTATACCCAGTCAGACCATTTTGGTTAGTACTCTATCCCTACAGGAGGCTAAGGATAGTTCTGCCATTGAGAATATCATTACCACCCACGATGACCTTTATCAGAGTGATAGACATAATCAAGAATTTGTTACTTTAGCAGCCAAGGAAGTCCATAATTATGCATCTGCACTCTATGATGGCTATAAACAGGTACAGCGTAGTGGGATGCTCACCAATAATGATATCATTAAGATTCAAGCTGCTATTGAGGGCAACACGGCTGGCTTTCGAAAGGTGCCTGGAACATCATTGAAAAATGATCAGACAGGAGAGGTTATATATACGCCTCCATCTCCAGAAAAAATTAATGGATCGATGGCAGAGTTAGAGAGATTCGTCAATGAGGACGTAATTGATTGGGATCCGCTCACCAAGATGGCAGTTATTCATCACCAGTTTGAATCAATTCATCCTTTCTATGATGGCAATGGTCGCACCGGTCGGGTCATTAATATTCTATACTTGGTTAAAGAAGGGCTGCTACCGAGCCCAGTGCTCTACCTCTCTCGATATATTAACAGAAATAAGGCAACTTATTATCGTCTCTTGCAAGAGGTAAGAGTTCAAGGAGATTGGGAGGAGTGGTTACTTTTCATTTTAGAAGGAGTCGCGCAAACTTCGCTGCAAACTGTTGCCTTGGTACAAGGGATCAAGGAATTGATGCAACGCTACAAGCATAAGATACGTGACGAGTTACCCAAAATATACAGCCAAGATCTGATTAACAACCTCTTTCGGCATCCCTATACTAAGATTGACTTTGTGGTGCGTGAATTGCTGGTGCATCGTAACACAGCCAGCAAATACTTAGAGGAGTTGGTGGCTATCGACTTACTAAAGAAACACAAGATAGGTAAGGATAATTACTATCTCAATGAAGAACTGTACAATCTATTGTTGAGTGTGGGGCAGTAGGATGATAATGCAGTAGGAATAGAATGACGTGCACAAGGAAACCTGTTTTTTTGTGCACGTTATGGCTCATACGCACAAGAAATACTGTTTTCTTGTGCGTGTAAAATTGCAACTTGCTCAAGAGGTAGTGTTTTTTTAGACATGAAAAATAATTGCGACAAAATTACAATAAATACCGTTTGTGTTGTTGGCTGTTGAACACTGGACTCAAAATCCAGCGGATGTATGTTCATGTCGGTTCAGTTCCGACCTCCGCACCATTGATTTCTAGCCCGAAACCCTCCTATGATAGAGAGTTTTTGGCTTTTTTTGTTTTATCCACTCAACACTTTCTCTCCTTTCCCTCCTCAATTACACTTTTTCTCCAAGATTGAGCTGATCATATCCAAGCAGAGGCCATTTCTAAGGTTTTGGCAACAGTATGCGAGTCAATATTAATTCTAATTACGTATGAAACTCAGCCAGTTTCTTTTGGTATCACTGTAATGCATTGAAAGCAGACATTTTCAACGATGTTGCTCCATGTCATCCCCGCGTAGGCGGGGATCCAGTTTTCCGTGAAGCTCCTGGATTCCCGCCTGCGCGGGAATGACGGAGTATAAGCTGAGCTTTGTACGTAATCAAAATATTAATTGCCAGGTCGAAGCTCTTCATCAAGTCCATTTAAGCTGAGGTTGATCTGTCTTGATTGCTGTGCGTTTCTATTTTAATGGTCATTTTTGCGACCATCTTCTGTACACAAAAATGACCATTATTTCATTTGTACTCACATTCTCTTAGATGTTTTCTGCCTCTTTCTGTAACCCAACATACTAATAATATAGGGTTCTTTGTAAATTTATTGCCTTTCTCCTGCTGTGGTATGGCTTTTGCAATAATGAGAGAAGCAGGAACTTTTTCAGGGGATTGGAACCTCCCTCACTAATATCCACAGGAAGTATGAGCGTTAGAGCTCAGGATGTAATTTTTTATGAATACAAAATGGAAAATAATCCTCTTGGTCATGTTGCTGATAATCAGTATCTGCAGCGTGTTTACCACTCTTTTTTACTTTGATAGTCAGGATAATCTTACTAATCGTATTGATACGGAAGTTAAGAGTATTCGAGCTATTGTCAAAACCATTGAAGAACAAAACAACAGATCCTATCGTAACCGTATAAAAGCCTTTGTCAGTTATACAAAAGTTTTTCAGCATGAAGAATATATAAGTGCTTTCGCCAGGCGGGATAGAAAAGAATTACTCCTGCACATGACACCGTATCTCGATTTTTTCAGACAAGAAAACCCTTATTTTTCCACACTGGCATGGACAACGCCTGATAATCACATGTTTTTGCGCGCCTGTCGTCCTGCTGCTTTTGGCGACCACGTTGGTGCAATGCGTGCTGATATTATAGATGCCAATAGGGAAGAGCGACAATATGATGGTTATATGATAGCTAAGCGCGGTCTTCAGTATCGTCTTGTTCAGCCTGTTACCTACAAAGGTGAGCATGTGGGAGTTGTGCAATTTGGTATAAAAGGAAGTCAGCTTCTGACTGTGATTCACGACAAACTTAACCTTCCGGTGGGGATGGTGATTCCAAATGAGAATTATTCACTTGTAAGCATCCCAAACGAAAACATACCCTTCTTCTCGGGGAGTTCCTTTACAGTCCGGTCTGAAGCAATTGAGATCTTTCAAGCAGGTAGAGATATACTTGACTGGGGACTTCAACAGCAGAAGGTGACTTTACAGGGAAAAACCTATGTTGTGGTCAATGCGTTAGAACTTCGTGGACATAAAGATGAGCATCAGGGAGCTATCTTTGTGGCTCTTGATATCAGCCAGCAGGAGCAAAAGATACAGTCACGCATTGTTTTTATTGTTTTCCTCAGTAGTGTCCTGCTTCTGTTTTCCTTTCTTCTTATTTACTTTAGCTATGGTTCACTGATTCAAAAAATCGTAGCACTGAACACTGCTCTTAGAGAAAGCAATGAAAACCTCGAGCATCAGGTGGAACAAAGAACCGAGAAATTGCAGAAAGCTCTTGATGAAATTAAAAGCCTTGAAGGAATATTGCCACTCTGTTCATTCTGTAAGAAGATCAGAAATGATGAGGAAGAATGGCAAGAGGTGGATTCATATCTACAGAGTCATTCTCAAGCCGATGTTAGTCATGGCATTTGTCCTGATTGTGCTCAGAAACATTATCCTGATTTCGTTTAGGAGTTTTTTTGATACTCCAAAAGGTCTATTCATGAACTAAGCAGTTACACGTAGTCTTTTGATGTGGAACCTCTGCCAAGTTGACTCTTAACTTCCACTGTGCCGTGATGGATGTCCATGATATCACCTACAATGGTAAGACCAAGAGCAGTTCCTCCGTACGTACGGCTTTTGGCTTTATCACCACGGTAAAAGTGTTCAAAAATACATTTTTGGTATTCTGCTGCATTGCAAGTTCCAGAATGGGCCCAATATATTCCTTCTGAAGTGAAACCTCTTTCTTTTCAGTTTCCTGCATTTTGTTCATCGCTCCATTGAGCAGGGTTCCCACATAACCACGAATGGCGGTTGTCTGGGTTTTAAGCTCGCTGGATAAATTGGCCACAAAATCCTGTCTGGTTATTTATGATATTCAGCCCCCCCGTCATTCTGTCTTCCCCTGCATAATGTGGTTGAGCATGACTGTGTAGCATTATTTGCTCACCGTTTTCCGCAAGATTAAGGTCTTTTGCAATAATGGGATCTCCCTTTTTCAATATATCATTTCACAAGTTGTGATTGCATGGTGCAATATTTCACCTGGTAGAATGAATTGAACTTAATTTTTTAAAATTTAAAAATGAGTCTATGGAATTAGACAGTATCTAATAAAATAGACTCTTTCACGGAATTTTCAGTTTTGAGTCAGTGGAGTTTTTCTTGTGAGGTCTTGATATTAAATGGATTTTTAGGAGCATGTAAGGTCGTGCAAAAAATGGTACGATTGTTGCTTGGTTTTGTTATTGGGCGGTAGTGCAAATAAAATTGATAGACTTTATCAAAAAAAGATTTGCTATTTGCCCTCAAATTAACATAAGCTACATTTTGTAGCACTATTGAATACTGGAATTACTCTTTTTAAAATCTCATTTTAACATCTCAGGTATGGAAGTATGTATTGGAAAAATTTAACAATATTTAAGAAATTAGGGTTGGGCTTTGGGCTCGTTGTTCTTCTTGCAGGTACAATTGGTCTGGTTAGTCTTCGAGGGATTGGTTTTTTGATCAATGATGCCACAGAGGTTATTTCCGGGAATAAACTGGATGCTTTACTGGCAGCAAAGGAAGTTGACCATCTTAATTGGGCAAATAAGGTTAATGAACTTTTAACAGATGAACGGATAACTGAGCTTCATGTACAGCTTGATGATCACCAGTGTGCTTTTGGAAAATGGCTCTACGGAGAAGAGAGACAGCAGGCCGAAGCAATGGTTCCTTCATTGGCTCCGTTTCTGAAGAATATAGAAGAACCTCATGCAAGATTGCATAACTCTGCTGCTGAGATTGAAAAGACATTTAAGGTTGTGAACCCTCAACTGCCTGCAATTATCACTCATATGGAAGTTGATCATTTAAAAGCAACTTGTAAAATGACCGCTATGTTTTTGGAGAAACTTCCAGATCATGGAGTACAAACGGATGATCACAAATGTGCTCTAGGGCGTTTTATTTATGGTGATGAAGGAAAGAAGCTTGCTGCGTCAGATTCAGAGTTTGCTGGTTTGATAGAAGAATTAAAAAAACCTCATGCCGAGTTTCATGAATCAGCTTTAAAAATACAGCAATTGTGGAATCCTCAATTTCCTGATAGAGCTTATGCTGTGTACCAGACAGACACACTTTCTGCACTTGAAGGTACCCAGGCAGCACTTGCTAAAATGCAGAAGAGAGCAACTGCTCTTATGGACGCTGCTGCTGCAACAAATGCCATATATGCTACTCAGACTGTTCCTAATCTTAAAAAAGTCCAGGGGTTTCTCGGGAAATTACGAGCTGAAGCGAAAGAGCATATTATGACGGATGCAGTTATGCTCGAAGATGGACGGCAAATCAGACAAAGTGTTTTTGTCGTTTCGTTAATAGCTATTATTGTAGGAATTTTCATTACTATCTTTATGGCAAAGACAATATCAAAGCCCATTGTACAGAGTGTTGCTTTTGCAAAAATAATTGCCGGGGGTGATTTTACACAGACTCTGGATATTAACCAAAAGGATGAGGTTGGTATACTAGCGCAGGCAATGAATGAAATGGGTGCCAATCTCCGTAAGATATTTCAGGATATTTCCACAGGTGTACATACCTTATCTTCTGCATCAACTGAGCTTTCTGCAATTTCAGATCAAATGTCTGCAAGTTCTGAAGAAACCACAGAGAGAGCAAACGCTGTTGCTGCAGCAGCTGAAGAAATGAGTGTTAATATGAACTCTGTGGCGGCTGCTTCTGAAGAGACGTCTGTTAACGTGAATATGGTGGCGGCAGCTGCTGAAGAGATGAGTGCAACCATCGGTGAAATTGCAACCAATACCGATAAGACTCATGCAATAACTGAGGCGGCGGTTACCCAATCGCAAAATGCTTCCGATCAGATTAATCTGCTTGGCACTGCTGCCCGTGAGATTGGTAAGGTGACTGAGGCTATTACTGAGATTTCAGAACAGACGAATCTTCTTGCACTCAATGCAACAATTGAAGCTGCTAGAGCTGGAGAAGCTGGTAAGGGCTTTGCTGTTGTCGCCAACGAAATTAAAGATCTTGCTAAACAGACGTCCAACGCCACCGGTGAAATTAAAGATAAGATTTCCAGAATTCAGTCTGCTACCAAAAATTCTGTGGAAGAAATCACTCAAATTTCAGGTGTTATCAGTGAAGTAAATGGAATGGTGGGTGAGATTTCTATTACTGTTGAAGAACAGTCTGCTGCGACACAGGAAATAGCAAATAACGTCTCTCAGGCTTCTCAAGGTATTCAGGAAGTTAATGAAAATGTTGCCCAGACATCTTCTGTTACCGAAGAGGTGGCATCCGACATTGCCACAGTTGGACAATCGGCCGAAGAGATAAATAAAAGCAGCACCCAGGTACACACAAGTGCTGAAGAATTAAGCGAGCTTGCGGAGAAATTAACAGTTATGGTAAGTAAGTTTAAAGTTTAGTTATAATACGTATCAATAGTTAGTTGTGAATCAAAGGTATAGTGTATGAGTACGCCATCGGGGCCGAGTGGGATATTACCCGTTAAGAAAGGAGGCAATGGAGGGATTTCTGAATCCGTTGCTGACATTTCCTATGACTGGGAAATTCTGATTTCACCCGATGGCTCATATAAATACGTTTCTCCCGGATGTGAACTCATCACCGGCTGTTCCCCTGAAGAGTTTATTGAAAATCCAGACCTGATT
>DAOVZA010000365.1 GCA_030635405.1 Desulfocapsa sp. | reverse complement strand
TGGCAAGCGCACAGGCCAAAGCATCCGGATCTGCATTTATACAGACAAGAACGTCATCGTCTTTTTCAAAAACATCCCAAAATCCATTGAGGCGCTCTCGGGCACTTTTCCGAGACCCTCTACTGTAACTCTTATTTCTTTTTTTTGTCATGTAAAGCATTGCAGCAACTCAATAATTACTCTGATACACAACGAGTGGCCGTCAATTCCTTTCATTAGTTGTATTCAAGAGCCATTTAGCATAATGGCAGCGGATAAATTTCCATTCATTCTAAAAACAACGTTTCAAACATACCACACCAATTCACAAAAATGCAAGCCTGTCGAGTAGTTGAGCAAATCACTTGCCGGAACTTTCAAACAATGGAACAGATGGAAAAAGAGAAGGATCTGTATGTGGAATGAAGCGTGCGCCGGAAAAACGAATCATAAATTCCTGGTTCACATTTAATTCAAGATAAGTAATACTGGAGACAATTTTCTCACACTCCAAACGTGCCCTATCATCAAGAAGAACTTGTTCAGCACCACGTAGAGAACTATTCCCGATGGCACGATATACAGACAGGGGCAGATCAGGAAGCATTCCAAGGGTTATGGCATTTTGAGGGTTAATATGGCGCCCAAAGGCTCCGGCCACTATAATTTCTTCAATATCTGAAAATTCCAATCCTACCTGGTTGGTAAGTGTTGTTAGAATTGCGTACATGGCTGCCTTTGAACGAATCATGGCATCAAGGTCAATCTGCTCCAGCACCACCTCTGTATTGTTTTCTGAATTACTGATTCCCGTGAGCACAAAACAGAGACCGTCATCACGCTGTGCAAGGTGCTCGTTCATAAATGCTACTCGCTTACGGTCCTGTTCAGTTGCAGGGTTTCTAAATTTTCCACGAATATCAATCATTCGTGTCAAATAAAGAGCGGCAACAAGATCGATAAGTCCTGACCCACACAGGCCGACGGGAGCAACATCCCCGATGGTTCGATAATCCATTTCATATGTTTTGGGATCAATGGCTACAAATTCAACAGCACCCGGCCCTGCCCGCATCCCCATTCTGGCAACTCCGCCTTCAAGTGCAGGACCAGCTGCACCGGCACAGGCAATAAGCCATTCACTATTCCCAAGAACGACTTCAGCATTGGTCCCAACGTCGATAAGCATTCTGGTTTCTTCTGAATGGGCCATGCCAGAGGCTAAAATTCCTGACACCAGATCGCCACCAAAATAACTTCCCACAGAGGGCATAATCCATACGGGTGCCATTGCATTTATAGTGAGACCTAAATCAGAAGCATGTACGGACTGCGCCCTGTTAAACAAGGGGATATAGGGTTCTCGACAGATATGATAGGGATCAAGACCAAGAAACAGGTGGGCCATGGTGGTGTTCCCTGATACCGACAAGGCTCTGATTTTAGAAGATTTCATACCCGCACGCCTGGCCAGGACTTCAGTCAACTCATTAATAGCATTAACGATAACGTTTTGCAGTTCATCCAACCCTGGATCCTGAAAATCTGCCGCCGGTGGTTTCAGCTGTCTTCGTTTTGCGGTGGCATAATGTATACGACTGAGAATATCAGCACCAAATTCAATCTGAGTGTTTTCAAGATTCCCTTCAGATAATGTTTCTCCCGTTTGTAAATTAAGAAGAGTAGCTTCCAGATGCGTTGTTCCTAAATCAAGTGCCATGGCCGCAATAACAGCGGGTTTCTCTTTTGTGAAACCAACGAGCTCAAAACTCTGCTCAAGATTATTTAAAAGAGCATAGCCGCTAAATCCTGCGGCACGAAACTCTCTGGCAACAGATGACATGCAGGCATAGGGAATAACCAGCAGTTGCCCATCATCAAGTGTATGCTGCAAGGTTTGTTGCAAACGATCAAGATCTGCCGTGTTATCATTCAGCCCCGGAGTCTGTGCCTCCACCTGCATTGAACATACCATTGCCTTCATTTTTCCATACCTCTTCTCTTTATATCCAAGCCTGACACTTGACGTTCAGCAGCGATGATGTTACCTACTGCAACGAGTTACAATAACAAAACATACCTTATTTTCACAAATTCTCAAACGAGATGGATAAAATATTTGCAGTGGCTCTTGGTGGAGCCGTCGGATCGGTTGGAAGATATTTAATTACTCTTATTGCAGGGGATTATCATACTCAAACTTTTCCAACAGGAACCTTTCTGGCTAATCTCCTGGGTTGCCTGTTCATCGGAATTTTATGGTCACTCTTTGACAGGTTCACAATCAGTAATGAATTCAGACTCTTTTTATTTACCGGGTTTCTTGGTGGCTTCACAACATTTTCCACATTTGCCCGTGAAACTGTGCAGATGTTTAAAGTTGGTGAATATCTCCAGGCTTTTACCTATCTTGCACTTTCAAATTTCTTTGGACTTGCAATGGTGGCCATCGGCTTCTTACTTGCCCATCGTTTCATCCGCTTGTAGATAATCACTCGTGAAACTTTTAGATAGATATATCCTTGGACAGTTTGTCCAAACCTTTTTCATCGTGACAGCCGCCTTTGTTTCCATTTACGTCCTTATTGATTTCTTTGAAAAAATCGATAATTTCATGGAAGCTGGAAAATCGATGGGCCTTGTTTTACAATTTTTTCTTCTCAGTATCCCTTTTATTGTTGATATGCTTGGTCCCGTTCTGATTCTACTTGCTGGGGTTATTACTTTAGGAATGCTCAGCCACAACCGTGAGCTGACTGCGATGATGGCAGGTGGTATCCATATGCGTACCATCGTGAAACCCATTCTTATCGGCTCAATAATCTTCACCATACTTTTTTTAGCCATGGCTCAATGGCTCCTTCCACGCACTATTTCAGCAACAAATGAAATTTGGTACGAACAGGTTAAAGGCATGGTTCCATTGGGTATTTTCCGAAATGGTCGATATTATTACCAGGGAAAGGAGGGGTTTTATTCATTTGCCAGACCCTTTCCTGATAAAAATATATTCCTGGATTTTTCCTACTCCAGTTGGGATCCAAAATATAATCTGGATACGCTGGTATCTGCAAAAAAAGCAGTATGGGATAAAAAAGGA
>DAOVZA010000080.1 GCA_030635405.1 Desulfocapsa sp. | reverse complement strand
CAGCCAGGTAAGCTGGTATAAATGTTTTTTTTCTTTCATTTTAACTCGCTACCTCCCAAAAGGCCTTCACCTGTTCCTGAACCATATTTTCATCCTGAAGTCGCATATCCATTAATTTTGTTACTCCAAGGAGTCGTCCCACCACCTGCAGAGCTGTGAGTATTTCTTCTTCTGTTACATGCTGCAATCTTGCATCGAGCAAGTCTCCTTTGGGAGTTACCTGAAATCCACTTTTAGTCAAAATGCTTTCCACATACTCTATCCTCAGGCTTCGCCCGGAGAAGTCGCCACCACCACCTGCAAACCGCAACTGACAGTAATTTTTTGCAGCATCACTGTCACACATAGCATCCACCAGAGTAAAATGGTACCCAAAGCGCATATTAAGATTCACGTAATTATTCCCAAGTACAGCAAAACTGGCAAATTCAGAGGAATCCTGATTAGCGACTCCACCTGCCAGTGCAATTTCATCAAAACTTTTCCAATCATAATGAGAACGATCGCTCCAGTCTACACTGGGATGTGTCAGCCCTTGCCAGAGCGCAGAAAAAGGAGGACAGCTTATATCTTTCAGCTCCACTTCTCCTTTTTTTAAGTCCTGCACCTGCATCCCACCACCGACATCGAGGAGAAAAACATCGAGTGGAAGATCAGAGATCAATTTTCTTTTACCCTTTGACCTTCCACTTCCTCTGTCACCAAGAGAAAACATTGTTTGCACGGCCTGTTCGTGAGAAAACCGTATAATATCATGCAGGGAACGACAGGATTCAGCGACAAAACTCTTCGACTCCGGATCAAGTAAATTCAGAGGCGTAATAAATTCCAGCAAGCCATGAAGCCTTTTATAGTAAGGAAGTTCAGATTGCAATTCATAGGGAGGCAGTGGCTTTCTTTCAGGAAGACAATTGCCCTGCCACAGCTCCTCGATGTCTGCAAAAAGACTTAACTCCTCACCTTGGGTAATTTTTTCAACCTCATCTCCAACGGCAAGCAGCAGAGGCACTCCAAACTCGCGGCACACCGTGGAAAAATGTCCTGCCACAGAACCAAGTTCTGCCACCACACCGCTGACCTGTTTCAAAACACGAACAGCAGAAGGTGGTGTTTCTTTCAGTACAAGAATTGCTCCCTGCGGCACATCTTCCAATGGATGCTCTAAATCCACTCTGTATGCGAGCCCGCAAGCTTGTCCCATGGCTGCAGTAACTCCTGCTTTAAATAACAGCTGACCTTTTTCTGCCACAGGTTTCACTTTCTCAGCTGTAACAATGGTATCCTGAATTCCAAGAGGTCTGTTTTGCAGAAAAATAAGACGACTATCCTTTGTAAATGACCACTCCGCATCCATTGGTGAATCAAAACTATCGGCAATCAACTGCCCCTGTTCCCGCAACTGAGCAAACTCATCGGCAGATAAAATCTCCATATCCTCATCATCATGTAAGTTATGGGATTCAGGAATGACCTCACCACTCACAAGAGCATCACCTTGACCACGAACCACATGAATGGAAATTTCTTTTTCCTGTTTTCCAGATGGGTCAGCTGTATACAGAACGCCACTAGCCTTTGCATCCACCATCTCAAGAATAAGAGCCGCCATACCCGTCTCTTCATCTCCAAGACCGGAATGGATACGATAGGCAAGTGCCTCCGGTGTATATTTACTACTGATCACTTTTTTCCAGGCATCAAGTATTGTATCGCCTGCCACATTCAACAGAGTTAAATACTGTCCTGCAAAAGAACAGGCACCATCTTCATTCAGACAACTACTGCGAACGGCTACAGACGGAGCAATATCAAAACTTTCCGAAAAATAATCCCAGGCAGTGGTCACTTCCCTTTTGACTTCAGGAGGAATTTCTCCATGACCGATCAGATCAATGAGTTGAGCGGATGCATTCACCAAACCCTTCGCATCTAAAATATCGATTGTACACAGTATTTCATCAACAGGTCTGCGAAAATCATTGTAATCCATGAAATAATTGAAACTGTTGGCAGTGATAACAAAACCATCGGGAACAGGAAGCTTAAGTTCTGAACTCAGCGTTGCCAACTGGGATGCTTTCCCACCCACAAGCTCTTCATTACCAGCCCCAGCTTGTATGGTACAGACAAATGGAGGTGCACTGTTCAGGTTCGGGGGAGCAAGAAGAAATGAGCTGTAAAAATCAAATTTTTTATAGTAGCTCTTTAAAGTAACATTGGCTCCGGGGGACATTTTTTGAAGACTTTCCACCATTCCAAGAACATTCCCAGAAAAACTTGTGTACAATTTACGGATGCTGCTAAAATCCTGTTTTTTCCCCTGATAGTATAAGGCCTCTAATTCTGCCATCTCCTCATGGGCTTCTCCGTCATAGTGAAGAAGTTCCTGAAAGGCCTCATAAGTTGAGCGCAATACCACACCAGGGGAAAATACCCGATACGTCCAATATCTAAACAAGTTATTCACTAGCATTAACTAATCCTCAAGGTTTGCAGGGCTTATTTTCCCAAACTGATTCCATTAAAATCTTTCAATGTTAATCATTCCCGAATCTTGTTATTTTATACTTTTTTTCACCTGTATAGGTAATGGATTTTACAGAACAATTTCAATATGTCAAGCCCATCCTCACCGACCACCCCAAAAGAGACATAAACACATTATATAACTCTTATTATTTTTAGAGTTTTTAACAAAAATTCGCCTTACTGATTGTCCACAGGTAGGGAAAAACGTATTTCCCATAGTTTTAATGGAATCTATTTACGTGTCATTGTATGCTTGCCGGACTTTCACCCAATAGAGTCCCTGGTTCACCAACTAAAGGGATTTTAAAATCCAGCCGAACAGAAGCTGAAGATTCGTTTTATCAGGAAAACAACCATGGACACAAAACAAAAATCACCCTTTACTCTACATAGCAAATCAACAGATTGCGCTGCCCGCAGAGGAGAACTGAAAACTCTTCATGGCACTATACAGACCCCGATTTTCATGCCAGTTGGTACCCAGGCAACCGTAAAGTCAATTACCCCAGAAAACCTTAAGGAGATGAATGCCCAGATCATCCTCGGCAATACCTATCATCTCTTTATACGACCGGGACAGGAACTGATTCGTAGCTTTGGAGGGCTTCACAATTTCATGCACTGGGATCGCCCCATCCTTACTGATTCAGGTGGATTTCAGATATTCAGCCTCAAGGAGCTTGCAAAGATAACAGAGGAAGGAGCGGCATTCAGATCTCATCTTGACGGGGCCAAACTTTTCTTAAGCCCTGAAGATGCGGTGCAGGTACAGGAATCTCTTGGTTCAGATATCATGATGTGTCTTGACACCTGCATTCCCTACCCTGCAACCCGTGAAGAGACCATTAAATCAACGGATCTCACCAGTCGCTGGGCCAAACGCTGCCGGGATGCTCAAAATGATACTGGCCAGCTTCTCTTTGGTATCGTTCAAGGCGGTATGCATCATGACTTACGAAAAGAACATGCCGAAACACTGATTGACATAGGATTTGACGGCTATGCCATCGGAGGCCTAAGTGTTGGAGAAGAAAAGCCCTTGATGCAGGATATGACAGAAGCCACCATCCCGCATTTACCCGAAGACTATTCACGCTATCTCATGGGCGTTGGGACCCCTGCAGATCTAGTGGAAGGCGTATATCGCGGCGTTGACATGTTTGACTGCGTGATGCCCACCAGAAACGCACGAAATGGCACCATGTTCACCTCGAAGGGGAAAGTTGTTATAAAAAACGCACGATATCGTGACGACAAACGTCCACTTGACGAGAACTGTGATTGTTATACCTGCCGCAATTACTCACGAGCTTATCTGCAACATCTTTTTAAATGCCGTGAAATTCTCAGTTATCACTTAAATACCATCCATAACCTTCATTATTATCTCCATCTCATGTCAGAAATGCGTGAAGCCATCGAAAAGGATTGCTTTTCCACATTCCGTAACGATTTTTATGGCAAGCTTGAGGGAGAGTGATTAAAGATGTACACGTAACTATTCAGCTACATCCGCAGAGATAGTAAAATAGTAACAATTCACTTTTAAAAAACAATTTTGTACCATTGATACTTGGAGGAACAACCATGACAGGAGTCGCATACGCAGCAGGTGGTGGAGCAGCAGGTGGAGCAGGAGGCATTGCCTCTTTCATCCCCCTTATTTTAATATTTGGTGTCTTTTACTTTATGCTTATCAGACCTCAGCAAAAACAGGCCAAACTACAACGGCTATTTCTTGATGAGCTAAAATCTGGTAACAAGGTCGTTACCAAAGGCGGAATCCACGGAACAATCACAGGCATTACCGATAGTGTTGTTACTCTGGAAATTGCCGAGAAAGTGCGTATCAAAGTGGCACGTCAATCCATTGCCAGCCCTCTTACCAAAGAAGGTGTTGCGCCTCCTCCAACTAAAGCAGGTGGTTGAGGAATCGGCGGTTGCTGATTTTCTACAGTCTGTAGAACAAGTTTTAAAGGCAGGATCTCCGTTGGAGGTTCTGCCTTTTTTTATGACTTTTCAATAGTGTTTGCCATATCTTTATTTTCCATCAGATATAAACAGTTCCCAATCTTCTTCTGTTTCCTTTTCCCTTGCCTCTTCTTTTGCTAAATCAAAAATGGGAGCGACAAGATAAACTGGCAATGCTAACGTTCTAAAAAGCATACCGAAAGGAACCGTTACAACTTCCTGGAATGTTGAATGCTCAACCTTAGGATCCAATAGATCTCCTGATATCTGGACAGTGATAGAAGGACTCTTTTTCTTTCCCACCAGAATATAACCAACAAGAGGAATCTTATTCACGTTCTCCTTTGCCCGGGTAATAAGGTTCAGATCCATTTCAATCTTTTCCTTAGGAAAATCGATCCATCCATTCCCGGCCATTCGCAACTCGGATGAATCAAGCCCAAGAGTTTCAAAGGTTGCAATACCATCCTTTACTTTCATCCCAGCGACAAGACTCCTTACTGACAGACCTTCTGTGCTATAGGATGGCAGGTTAAAGGTTACAAGTGCAGGGATGGTATTCACCATGGCAAGCACATTATTTAACGTCTTAAAATCCTTCATAATAGTATTTTCTATTTTAACCATCGCCGTGAATTCATCGAAAGTCCCCTTTGCAGCGAACCCCATGCTACCATCTTGACAATCCATTCCCGACAACACACCATTCATGAATCGATCGTTCAGCTCTTTCCCTGTTAAAGAAAAATACTCTCCCTCCACATCCAACGATATAGTTCCTGAACCGTGTTTTAATTCTAAGTCACTTTTCCCATCACTATATTTAAGAATGAAACTGTCAGCCAGAATCTGCCTGTCAGCTTTGAAAAATAGACTTGTATCTTCCGCAGTAAGCAGCACATCTATTTTCAATTTATTTTCAGAATTAGACTCAACTGTATCAGGAAGATCTTTTAACAATTGCATAATTGCAGTGACATTAAAGGACAGTTTTGAAGATGATATTTTGATATCATCTTCATAAACGATCTCCAGATCCTTGTTAATTGTTGCCAGAAGACTATTTTCGTAAAACTCTCCCTGTATCTGATAGTTGTTTTGAGGAATTCCGTCCTTCACCAGCAAAGGGTATTCATAGGGGATGTCAGCAGAAAAATGATATCTGCCCTCCTCAGTCCCTTCAATTTTGAGATTTCCATTATTCAGTAGATACTGCTGCAACAGTGGTGAGTGTTCATACAACACACTCAAATCGTCAAGTTGGAGACTCCAGTTTTTTTCTTTTTCACTGATACTAAAACGTGCTTCCAACTCAGGGATATTAATTGAAAGTATCTCTTCATTTCGGATGATTTTAATGGATACAGTTTTCTCCGGGGTCAAAAGATGTCCCATGGTATCATCTTTAATATCCAAATCTTTCAATACAAACTCACCACGCTGAGTAAGGTTATCGAAGTAGCCCGAAAAAGTAGCATCAAAGAATCCCCCAAAAGCCATACGCCCAGTTGTTACAGACATCAAACTATCAGAGATCTTAAACTCAGAAGGATAAAGAGTGATGGGTACGTCACCTAGAATCCATCGTGATGCATCAGAAGTTTTAATAGTCAATCCATCGTCATACTTTACAGATAATTCACCAACACTCTCTTGAAGTTTCAAATCTTTGATCTGACATTGACTAAGACTCCCTTGAAAATCCAGGCGCTGTTCTTTTAGTGAAAATATTCCATATGCTTCGCTGGTAACAAAGGGAGGGCATGAAATTGATGTGGATGTGACAACACCTGACAGATCATCGAGATTTAATGGTGTGTTGAAAGAACCGATGGTTAGTGGTAATCCCCCTAAAATCCAGGAGGATGGTCCAGCGGTGACAGTTGAAGTTTCAGAAGATATTGAATAGTTGAGTTTTGGTTTTTCTTTTGATTCATCCAGGATTAATTTTGAACCTCCGAAATCAATCTCACTTTCCTGCAGAATAATCGCAAAGCTGCCGCTTTCTGTGATGGCATCAAAATCCCCTGTAACATCAGCTAGAAATAACTTATCAAAACTCACCTGTAGTTGTTCCAGGGCGATTTGGTCAGTATCCAATGTGAACCGCAGTTCTTTGACAACAAAGTTTTCGTCGTGAAAATCAACTTTCCCTTCGTCAATTAAGAACGTCCCATCGGCTTTCACCAACTCGGTATTCAGATTTATGGAAAGAGTTAAATCGACAGAAGTTTCCCCCTCTGTCTGGAGAAATGGTAACGGAATATCATAATATGCCAACAGATCGACAACAACTTGATTAGCCGGTGCCAGAGTCAATATATATGCTGTGAGAATTATATTGTCAGGGTCATTAAAATTAATATCCAGCCACGAATCTTGCCCATCCTGCTCATAGAAATTTGGTTCATGAGGAAGTATGGTAAGAACACCTTTCTTAAAAAACAGATCTGTATAGTCTGCTTTTACAGCTTCAAAACCCGGTGCAAACGTATACTGACAATCATCAACCCTGGCTTCAGCGACAAAAGTCTCAATTATAACCATGGGATCTTTCCATGGAAAATGACCTGCAAATGATTTCAGATTATAGCGGGTTCCTGTCAGGTAATCTGTAATCCATTTCTGTATGGATTGATCAATCTCAAACAGATCAACAAGGGGAGTGATATTTGTTATTTTTCCAGCCTCTTTTCATTCAAAAGAAAACTGTTCATTATCCATCTGAATCGAAAGTGTCACTGGAAATGAATTGGCCAGATTTAGCTCAAAATCACCTTCCCCTTTGTTGCTTTTCAGGTCAAATTGAATACTTCCTGTGGCTTGGGAATTAAATTGCTCACTTTCTAATTTTTGTATGTCAGTAATCAGTATATGATTATCCTTTTTGACAGTTGCATTGAGGCTAACTAAGGGGCTGGAGAGAGTAATATTTGTTAGAGATGATTCATAAAGAAGATTGCCCTCTATTTCACCAATATTGACATCTTTGACAGAAATCCTTGAGAACAGACGATCCACCCAGCCTAGCAGAGAATCTGTTTTACTCAAAAAGCTTATATCTGGCAGTCCTTTAGTAGAATTACTCTCCTGTTGGTTATCAAGCCCAAGAGTCTCTATTTCCAGGTCCAGTTTTGTCTTCCACTGAAGTGATATATTATTGAGTGAGAGACCTTGAACACTCAATTCGTTGACATGAATTCCTTTTTTTAAAAGCAGCGCACCGCTAAGCAGTGCAGCAAAGAAT
>DAOVZA010000334.1 GCA_030635405.1 Desulfocapsa sp. | reverse complement strand
AGAGATAACCACTATCCCACCGGTTTCAAAGGTCTGGAAAATTCTTGGCTGGTCGATTCCAACGCTGATCATTGGATCCATTGTGGCCATCGGCATGCAAAAAGGGATGGCAGATGCCGGGGCGAACCTGCTCTACTGGATACTTGCCAACGGCATACCATCGGCCATTGGAGGAATACTTGCCTTTGCCAATCCACTCACAGTAATTGGTGCTTTTGCCGCTGCACCGGTAACTAGCCTCACACCTGTAATTGGTGCAGGCTATGTAGCAGCCTTTATTCAGGTAATGCGAACACCTCCCGTTGTTAAAGAATTTGAAACCGTTGGTGATGACATGGGAACAGTGAAAGGCTGGTGGAAAAACAAACTCCTCAGAGTATTTCTGGTCTTTCTTTTTACTGGCTTGGGCTCCTCAATTGGGACCTACATCGGCGGCTATGAAATCATTAAAAATTTAATTAGTTAAAACAGAGAATAAGAATATGACTGAAGAAATAAAAGATACTGATAAAAAAGCAGGTCCAGAACTTAACACCAAACAAAAAAAATTCCTTAAAGGATTAGGTCACTCCCTCAGTCCCGTTGTAACGGTTGGAAAAGAAGGACTTGGTGAAAAAATAATCAAAGCCACTGTACTCGAACTCAGTCGTCACGAACTGATCAAAATCAAGCTTGGCAAAAGTAGCCCATCATCCAAACAGGAAGCTGTTAACCTGCTCTTACCCCAAAGCGAAAGCAGCCTGGTACAGGTCATTGGAAATACCATTCTCCTTTTTAAGCAAAATCTACAAATGGAGAAGGATAAACGGATTAAGCTTCCTTAAAGTTTAATTGAGAAAAGATCTGAAGGAACATCTTGTGCGGCAACATGAAGCTGGCAGCTACTATCCCGTTTCATAACCGCACTGGCACTTTTCAAAGCTAAGTCTGCTCTGTTGTTGGTCTCACTCAGATGAGCAAGAATCACTGTCTGTAGCCTGTCATGAAGAAGTGATTCAAGAAAAACTGCGGCATCCTCATTTGCGAGATGTCCATGCGATGACCGAACCCTCTGTTGCAAAGAAAGAGGATATGGACCGGTCTTCAACATATGGGGATCATGATTAAACTCGAGAACAAGAGCCTCACAGTCTTTTAACCTGCTGGCAACAAGCTTTGACACCTTACCAGTATCAGTACAGCAGGCGATACTCACCTTAGAATCACTCACCAGAAATCCTACAGGGTCAATGGTATCATGTGAAATACTAAAAGAACGAATTTCCAAATCCTGAAGCTGAACCACTTTTCCGGTTTGAAACTCCACCCGTTTGTATAACTTACCAAGGTTTTTGGATCCGCCTCGAAAGGTACCTTCATTTGCATGTACGGCAATATTGTAACGCCTCGATATTACCCCAGCACCTCGAATATGATCTCCATGCTCATGGGTAATAAACAGGCCGGTCAAATTTGCCAGATCTTTACCATGTATCGCAAGACGTTTAGTAAGCTCTTTACCCGAAAATCCAGCATCTATTAAAATGGATGTTTTTCCGGACTCAATATAAAGAGCGTTCCCTTTGCTCCCTGAGCCAAGTACTGAAAATTTCATTTCTATAACCCAGTGTGCCCAAACCCACCTGTACCACGCGTCGTTTTATCAAGCTCTGCAACAACTTCCAATTGAGCCTGAAAAACCGGCGCAAGAACCAGTTGTGCAATACGATCACCCCGATTGACAATAAAGGAGGTCTGGCCAAGATTAATAAGGGCAACTTTAATTTCACCACGATAATCAGCATCGATTGTTCCCGGACTGTTTATAACTGTTACACTGTGTTTCACTGCAAGACCGCTTCGTGGTCTCACTTGGATTTCATACCCGGAGGGAATTGCCACTTTCAAGCTAGTGGGAAAAAGATGGACCTGCCCGGGATCAAGACAATATTCTTCATCAATGGAGGTGGCAATATCCATTCCTGATGCCAGTTCTGATTCATACTTGGGAAGAGACAGGTCGCTGTTGTTTTTGGGATCAATCCAGCATATTTTTACAATTTTTTGTTCCATTGTCCAAACATACATGAAAGTTTATCAGGAGGCCATAAAAACAACTGATTTCCATTGCCAAGAGAGAGTCAAAAAGGTACAAAATATTCTTACTAAACTCCCACTTCGCCATTCTCACAAAAGACGGATTATTCCATGGAATTTATCATCACCAGTAATTTTCACAACGTCAGACTTGATAAGTTTCTCTGTAAGACATATCAGGAAATCCCCATGGCCGGGATCTTTAAGATGATACGCAAAGGAAATGTTAAGGTAAACAAGAAGAAGAAAAAGCAGAATTTCAGATTACAGGAAGGAGATATAGTTCGTGTATGGGAAGCAACTCCCCCCACTGCTGCAAAAACGTTAACCCAACTTTCAGCCACCGAAAAAGAACTCATAGCCAACTGTATAATTTATCAGGATAAAAACGTACTGCTCTGCAACAAACCGCAGGGCATGGTCATGCATGCCGGCAGCAGTCATCATCACGGACTAACAGAGCTTGTCCTCAGTTACACACAAAACCGGGATTTCACCTTTGTTCACCGGATCGATAAAATGACATCAGGACTGGTACTGGGCTCTAAAAATTTACCGACAACACGGCAACTTTCTCAATTCATTAGAGATAGAAACATTGAAAAAACATATGTCATTCTGGTTGAAGGAATAATTCAAGAAAAGCAATTTACTTTAAACACATTTTTGAAGACTGAGGATGATTGCGTTAGAAGTTACGCTGACAATAAAAATGGTGCGAAGAAGGCTGAAAGTTCCTTTGTAAAAGTACTGAATAGCGAGACACGAACACTTTTGAAGGCAACACTTCATACTGGCCGGAAACATCAGCTTCGGGTTCAACTTGCAGACATTGGTCATGCCATTGTGGGCGATCGAAAATATGGCCAGAAAAGTAACGAGAGTCAAATGTTCCTTTTTTCGCAATCTCTTAAACTGCCAGCTATGGATATTGATTTTTCTCTTCCAATCCCGGAATCTTTTTATTCAGCTCTCAAATCCAAATAAAAAAAAGGCTGTCCCGAGAACGGAACTGCCTTTGTACAACCGAGTCTATTGAATACTTTCTACAACAGCGCTTTACGACTCAAACGAATGCGACCACGAGAATCAACCTCAAGAACCTTAACTTCAAGTTCCTGACCCTCTTTAAGCACATCTGTTACTTTCGCAACACGTTCATTGGCAAGCTCAGAGATATGAACCAGTCCGTCAGTACCAGGAAGAATCTCCACAAATGCACCAAAATCTTTAATGGTTTTAACTATACCCTTATAGACTTTTCCTACCTCAGCTGT
>DAOVZA010000256.1 GCA_030635405.1 Desulfocapsa sp. | reverse complement strand
TGGATGGGTTGTGGTGCTCGCGGGAACGCTGACCATACTTGCTGTTCTCGGTCTTGGCCGTTTCTCTTTAGGAATGCTGCTGCCTTCCATGGGAAGGTATCTGGAACTTGGATATAGCAAAATGGGTTATATCGGAACTGGTAATTTCATAGGCTACCTGATCGGTGTACTCATTAGCAGTAGGCTGGTAAAACGTTTCGGATACAGAGCGGTTATCAGTGGTGGAGTCTGTCTGGTTGGCAGTTCGATGATTCTTGTGGGGACAGCCAATGGATTCCTGCTGGTACTAGTGACATTTTTCTTCACCGGTATTGGCAGCGGGCTGGGAAATGTGCCGGTTATGGGCTTAGTTTCCCACTGGTTTGGTTCCTCTCTTAGAGGACGTGCCGCAGGGCTGATGGTATCCGGAATCGGCCTTGGTATTATGATCACAGGAATGCTGATCCCTGCTGTGAACGGATGGGCAGCCCAGGGGCAGGGATGGCGCACGAACTGGATGGTCATGGGTGGACTTGTTCTTGCCATCAGTGTTCTCTGTTTTTTGCTTATTCGTAACCGACCAGAAGATATGGGTCTGCAGGTTGTGGAAAAGAAAGGGGCTGAAAAGGTAAAGAAACAATCGCCCTCTCTTGCGATAAAACCAGAAAATGCAGGGAAAATGACGCTTTATCATCTGGGTGGCATCTATTTTTTCTTTGGTTTCACCTATGTTATTTATGTAACCTTTGTTATCACCACTCTGATAAATGAATACGGTTTCAGTGAGGCCATTGCCGGACGTTTTTGGATGTGGTTTGGTCTGATTGGTATGTTGTCAGGGCCTCTCTTCGGATCTTTGTCCGACAGAATTGGCAGAGCAAAAACTCTGGCGCTGGTCTACACTTTTCAAGGTGTTTCTCATGTATTGCTTGCGTTAAATCCTGTGCCGGGTGCTATTTATATCTCCATTGGCCTTTTCGCCATCTGTGCATGGAGTGTCCCTCCTATCATGGCTGCAGCTGTTGGTGATTTTCTTGGTCCATTAAAAGCGGCAGCAGGTTTTGCTACGGTAACTCTGTTTTTTAGTATTGGGCAGATTTCTGGGCCTGCTTTAGCTGGGATCATGGCAGAAAATAGCGGAAGTTTTTCCAAGGCGTATCTGGTGGCAGGACTGTTGACCGGGGTTGCAGCCTTGTTGAGTCTCTCTTTACCCAAAACTGAAAAATGAAAAATATGTCTTTTGAAACCACCATTCTTTCTCCAAAGGAATTTGGATTACCGTCACGAACAGTTCTTGAGCAGGTTGACGAAAATACAATTGCCATTGTTATAGATCGGAAGAGTCGGATTATTATGGCAGATGGAAGGAGGATTCTTGAGAAGGCACAGAAAATTAAAGACTCACAATCATCGGTCTCCATTGTTCTTAAAACCACAGCTTCTGTCTGTGGTAAAACAAAGCAACTGCTAGAATCCGCTGGAATTGAACTTGCTATCTATCAGAAATAAAATGCTCACGTCTCACTGAATGAAAAGAAAAATTGAACTTCTGGCACCAGGTGGCGATGTTGATGCTGCAAAGGCAGCGATTGCTGCTGGCGCGGATGCGATTTACTGTGGGCTGGATAGATTTAACGCCAGAAACCGCGCAGAAAATATAAGTTTTGACGACTTAAATGGAATAATAAGACTTGCCCGTACACATGAGTGCGAAGTCTTCCTTACCCTGAATGTTCTAATCGTTGAACAGGAAATTCCCGCTCTTGTAAATCTGTTAAACAGGATAGTTAATACAAGGATAGATGGTGTTATTGTTCAGGATCTAGGGCTTTTTTATATCCTGTTACACTATTTTCCAAGGCTCCCCATCCATGCATCGACTCAGTTAACAACTCACAATGAAGGACAAATTTATTTTTTGAGTACATTGCAGGCCAGCCGTGTAAATCTTTCACGAGAGTTAAGTATTCAGGAAATACAGTCACTGACAGAGACTGCTCATGCAGTGGATATGTTAACTGAAGTTTTTGTCCATGGTTCATATTGTATTTCCTACTCTGGTATCTGCTATCTCAGTTCTCTTCATGGCGGCAACTCCGGAAATCGTGGCAGGTGCAGTCAGCCTTGCAGGGATCAGTATGTGACAACTGCAAGTGGGAGTGACTTTCCTCTAAATATTAAAGATAATTCTGCCTATTTTGATCTTAAAGAGTTGTTCAATGCAGGAGTTGATTCCGTTAAGGTTGAGGGAAGAATTAAAAAGTTCCACTATCTCTATACTGCTGTGAAATCATGGCGAGAACAGCTCCAGAAACTGTACAGTGACAAACCACTCAACTCTGAATATGGAGACCTCCATAAAGTTTTTAATCGTGGCTTCTCCAATGGATTTTTAAAAGGAAACATTGGTAAAGAAATGTTTGCTGAGAGTCCCAGGGATTACTCTGCAACTCATCTTGCACAAATAAAAGGTGGCATAACAGACGAGAATGTTGAAGCTGCCAAAAGAGAACTCTATGATGTGAAAACAGAAATTATTACAGATGTGAAAAGTCAAATTGAGAAATTAAATGCCGATAAAGAACCATTACAAATTACGATTTCAGGCAAAGTCGGTACGCTTTTAGAGGTTCTGGTTCAAACATCTGAGATTTCATTTGTCGTTCACTCAGAGATCAATTTGATAGCCAATTCGGCACCAGAAAAAGGAAATCAGAGTCTTGATGCTGAGATACTTTTAAAACGGTTTGGAGCGTTCAATGATACAGAGTTTTTCATTCAAACATTTGAAACGAGTGAGTTGCAAGACAGGCTGTTTCTACCTTTTAAGGAATTGACCGCAATAAAAAAGAAAGCTCTGTATATTCTAAATGATTCACAAGAGTACTTATCTCCCATTGAAATCCCCAAAATAAAAAGAAGCAGCAGAGAAACAATAATCCCCAAAATTGCATTGTTGATATCATCACAGGATGATCTGTACCTCAGCGATTCAACTTCTGCAGATATCTACTTTCAGATTCCTGATAGTTTAGGCGATGAGTTTGAATGGTATGTGAATTTATTTAAAGAGAATAAAAGTGTAATTCCCTGGTTCCCCTCAGTGATAACCGCAGATGATTTTCACACAGCAGTTAAATTTCTGGAAAGATTGCAACCGGCCAAAATTATAACCAATAACAGTGGAATAGCTCACAAGGCTGCTCGGCTTGAGATCTCCTGGATAGCTGGACCATATATGAATAGTGTAAATTCTTTCAGCCTGCTCTGCCTGAAAGAGCAATATAATTGCCGTGGGGCGTTTATATCAAATGAACTCAATAGATTGCAGATAAAGAGCATTAAAAAACCTGATGACTTCGAACTGCACTACAGTATTTTTCATCCAATTGTGCTGATGACAAGTAGACAATGTCTCTTCCAGCAGGTCACTGGATGTGAAAAACAGACGATTGATGAGCAGTGCATTAGTGAGTGTGAACGAACAGCTACTATTAAGAATTTAAAAGATGTATCACTGCTTATTAAGAAAACAAAGGGTAACCACCACACTGTATTCGGAGATAAACATTGCTTGAATACAGATATTATTTCAGATGTGCCAAATACCTTTAGTAGTTTTCTGGTTGATCTAAGATCGATTGAAACTGACACTGAAGTTCTGGTTAGCAATCCAAAACTCGTGGGTATTTTTGAGAATATTCTTACAGGAGATCCAGAAGCAACAGAGGTGCTTAGACAGAATATTCGATATTCTACGAACAAGCAGTATGTAAAAGGTATCTAATTTTTCTCCCAATTAAAAAAACGGAGCTTTAAAAGATTGTTAATATTGTCTATCATCAAAATAAGGTTTCAGAAGATGGATGTCAGTCGTGTCCTTTGACAAAGTATTTCCAGAGTAAATTTAACTAAAAGGGAATAAATATGACCTGTGTTACAATTTTCAGCAGTGATTTTTGCAATGGAAGTTCGGTTGTCCAAGAACTTCTCAATAGTAGTGATTTGAGGCTAATTACTGATAACGACATTATAGCAAGGGCAAGCAAACTCTCCGGTATGAGTGAAGAAAAACTGGAACGTGCTTTCTTGACCAAGACATCGGTTTTCGATAAATTTACCCACGAAAAAGAAAATGCCCTGGCTCACCTGAGACTGGCAGTAGCTGAAATGCTGT
>DAOVZA010000049.1 GCA_030635405.1 Desulfocapsa sp. | reverse complement strand
GGCTGCCCGGAGGCCGGCGGGAGAAGTCGTGCATCAGGGCGGCGATGGGGCCAGCGCATAAGCAGAAAAAGAGGCGGAAGATAAAGCAGAACGTAACGAAAATAATGTTGGGCAAGATAAGTGTTGAAAGCCTCATCAATTGATATATCAGCAGACGTATAAAGAGCGTCCCTTTGTCTTAAATCAGGGATAACACCGATGGTATTACGCTTAGCCTTCTGAGCCTCAAATTTCTTACGAAACACCTTTTCTCTCGCTTCCACTCTAAGAATTTTACGCATAAAAAAAGCGAGACAGACGGTACAAATTGCAACAACAATTACCTGACCACTGCATGATATGGAAAGTGCAGACAGGCTATCAAGAAAAATAAGATCCAAAAGATCTCGAATACCCAGGAACAACGGCTGAAGCATTCCATAATAAAGGCCGTCAAGAAGGTTATTTAGGATCTCCATAGAATCACAACGTAAATTTTCCGGTTTATTTTCTACAAACAACAATGGGGTGAAGTTACCTTCACCCCATTATTGACTCTACTCAAGTATATCTTTTGTAGCAGTTAACTACAGTGATATTTTTTTCTAACGCATGAACCAGATGAGTCCGGTGTACTTCAGGCATGTCAAAATCAACGCACCAGCAAGAAGTCGTTTGAGCAAAATTTCAGGCATTTTTTTCTGAATTTTTGGTCCAACAACACCACCACACATTGCTCCAGCTGCAATCAGTGCAGCCATGATCCAATCAGGCTGGTATCCCATCATTACATATTTGGCAATACCACCAACTGATGTGGAAAAAGCGCCAGCAATGGCAATTGGCACAGCAAGATACATTGGGTATCCTACCATAGTGGTCATAAAAGGCATAAACATAAAACCACCACCAACACCAAATGAGGAGGCGATGATACCCATGAAAACACCACCAATAATCATCAGCAGAGGCTTGGCGATAAAGGTTTCTCCCCAGAAACGCATTTCGAATTTCATTATATTAAACTTATCAAATTCGATGGAACCAAGCTCAAGTGCCTTTCCAGACTCTTTAGCTTCTTTAACAGCAGCATTAAACTTCTGAACAATCGCTTTCATTGCCTTTTTCTTTTCAATGGAGCTGGCAAGAGATTCTATGTACAGTTTAATACCGATAACAAGACAGATAATTCCGAGATAGAATTTAAATGCAGCAAGATTCAGATATTTAGCGGACAATGGGGGCCCAATAAAGAAAGCACCAATTACGATACCAATGGCAAAGGGAATGGCCACTGGATAGGCAAAGCGTTTTTCTTTAAGATAACTGAGTAATCCACTAATCGGAGAACAGAGAGTAAGGAAAAGGTTTGTAGGTTTAATGGTGTTACCAGCATTAATACCAATAGGTCCATTAGTTCCAATTGCAGTAATCTGGAAAGCTGCTGTGAAAAGACCACCAGCTGCTCCCATGATAACAAACAGGATACCAATAATAAAAGTTCCGCCAAAAACAACCAGCGGATTCATATAAACACCACCTGTTTTAAAGTAGAATCCTGATTTTTCAATACTGAAAGTATCAATCTTCTGTCCATTAACAAAAACAGCCATTACGGTGTCAGGATAAAGATTTTTGTAAGGAGCCATACTAACCGTATATGCACCAGTGGCCTTATCAAGGCTAACAGTAACGCCTTCATTCCACTGTTCAGCGTCTTTCCCGAAATCACTCAGGATCATCCGGGCATTACCGCCTGTGGGAGGTTTTTCCTTAACAATAGTATTCATCCCGAATTTATCTTCATGGGAATATCTGAGCATTTTCCATTGATCTTGATCCTTTACAGCACCCAACATCGCCTGTACAGAAGGATCAATATCTCCCCATGCTTTAATCTTATTTACTTTTACATTGTATTTAAATGGTGGAAAAGCAAATATACCTGAGGTCTGTCCTTTTGGAGACACTTTAGGTGTTGCAAGAGCTTCAGGATTAGTTGTTACTACATAAAAGGATGAAGGAATGGCAGTATCACCAAAAATGTTCTTTCCTTTCTTACCATTCATCAACCGCTCTTTCTCTTTGGGACCGGGTGAGTCTTTTGCGGAAAACAGTTTATCAGTTGCAACGACCACATACAATTCCTGGCCTGGGTCAATATTACCCTTGATCTCAACGGCTTTTCCTGCCATAACTTTTTTCGCAGTTAATGTTCCGTCAATGGCCATTCCATTGCTGCTCGCAAACACTAAGCCTGCTAGAACAATCATAAATAATGAAATACGCTTCATACTCCCTCCTTTACTTTTTATTGGTCAGTTAGTTAACCAAATCGCAACAACTCATTTTATTTCAACAATTTTGGCATCACCGACATAGTCTCTACTTTCAAAACCGGTCATACCTGTCATCTTCTTTGTCAGAACCCCTATGTTTTTAAGATTTCTTATAATTGTAGCCACATCATCAACGAGTTCCTGATCCTTCAGGTCTTCTTCGAGTAATTGGGCTGTTCCCAAGGCAGCAAACAGAGGTGTATTAATTTCATGAGCCACCGTACCTGCAAGTTCAACCACCCCTTGTAGTTTCACTCGCGCCAGTTGCTCTCCCTCAAGCTGTCTTTTAGCCGTAACGTCACGAATAACTTCTATGACAAATTCTACTTCACCATCCTGTCCAATCATGGGAGAAGCAGTCCGTTCACACCACCGTTCCTCACCATTTTGAATGATCTTATGAGTGAAAGCTGCACTTTTTCCGGTTTCCAGAACTTTGCTCACCGGACACTCCATTTCCTCACATTCCTGATTTTCTAAAAGAGTGAAATAATCAGCGCCCAAAAGCTCATTTTCAGAACGATTCATCACTTTCTGCAGAACCTTATTCACCAGAATCAAGTGCTTTTCTTTATCTACAACCAGTAACTGCGGCCTGATACAATCAAGAATATTGGCAAGAAATCGCTCATTTTCCTCAATTTGATTAAAAAGCAGAGTGATCTGCTGATAGGTTTTAGCGTTACGGATAGCCACTCCACCAACCTCTGCTGCAGTCACTGCAAAATTTATTTCACTGCTGGTAAAACAACGGGAGACATCGGAGAGAATACGTAAAACACCTATAACGTCACGTCCCGCTTTAATGGGAACAGAAAGAAGTGATTTAATACCTTCTTCTTCCATATTCTTTTTATAAATAATCCGGTCATCCTGTCTCACGTCAAAGATAGAGACAGGAGAACCGGACAGGGCTGCTTCTACATTCTTTTCATTCTCAACATGCCCTCGTTTTAAATAAGTTTTCGATAAACCGTGTGATGCCACCAGCTCCAGTTGATTAGACTGAGACTGAAGAAGACGAATGGAACATCCTTTACACCCAAGAGACCGCGGAAGCCGTTCAACGATGGTATCAAGTACTGCGGACAGATCCAGACTTGAATTCACCAAGGTTGAAAGTTCCTGGATTTCCTTCATGAAATCGACCTGATTTTCCATCTCCGTAAACATTCTGCTATTGGAGATAGCGATACCCACCTGCTCGGCAAGTGCCATGGAAAATGAAATCTCATCTGCGGTAAAAATCCGTTTTTCCCGGGTCAAAAGCCGCAGCATCCCGATGATGGCATCCTGGAAAATAATGGGCAGAGTGAGAACAGCTTTCACGCCCTCATTCTGCACCAGTTTCTGATTTTTATTGCCAGGTTCCTGATCCACGTCAGTTTTGGCAACCGGATAGCCGGAACGAATCATCTCCATGGTCTCATCTGAATCAATACTCAAACGAGAGAGGTACTCCATAGAAAGGCCATGGGCGGAGCCCATAACAAACTGACCGGTCTCTGCATCAAGCAGGCGAATGGTTGCCGCGTCCACTGCCATAAGATCCGGCAAACTTCGGACGATGGTATCCATCACCTGCTGATGGTCAAGAACCATGGAGGTCAGCTTAGTAACCTTCTGGAAAACCTTGAGATATTTCTGTTCCTGCAACAACGTCATAATCCTACTTCACTCCAATCAGATTTTTTCGATTTTGGTTTTGATATACTTCAATGGAGGTGTTGCCGTCCATTTACAAGTTGTATTGGGGCGCAGCAACATGTTGGTATTAAACCCTTTGAATTGTGGATATTTAGGATCACCTTCCAAGCCATACTTGTGACCAAAACCACCGGCAGCAGCAAGAACACCCTGACGAATACCCCAGGTTACCTTAGCGGTGGATTCAATGGATGCCCATGGTGAGGTAACTTTTACACTATCGCCATCTTCAATACCGAGTTCCTTGGCATCCACATAATTAATCCAGACAGGATTCGATCCACAGGCCTTCATCAGTGAAACATTCCAGAATGTTGATGTATGTTCATGCTCAATCACCCGGAAAAAACCGGTAATCATTGGAAACTCAGTATCCGGCTCAAGTTCTGGCCAGTCTTCCCAAGGATCTTTATAATCGGGCAGTCCATCCACACCATTTTCTTCGGCAAGAGGATTCATAAAGTTATACTTTCCGGTCTTGGTGTTACCGGATGATCCATAACCCGCAGGTGGATTCATGGAACCCCATTCTTTATATTTGTAATACTCATGTTCATCGGTGATATGATATCCAACCTTTTTCAGTTCTTCTAAAGTAATAGGCTGATTACGGAGTTGATTCTCAAGGAATTCGTCTTCATTTTTCCAGGTAAAGTACTCACCGTAGCCAAAACGCTTGGCCATTTCCTGAAAGATAGAAACCACGGATTTTGAATCATACATCGGTTCAATCGCACGCTGGAAAAGAGAAATAAATGACTCATACATCCAGTCAGCAACGACCCGACTTTGTTCAAGGTAAGTACAATCCGGCAATACAACATCACAAAGCTCTGTAGTATTGGACATGTAACAATCGATGGAACATGAAAATTCCAGTTTCTCAATCGCTCGTTTAACCGAATCTTCATTACCACAGGACATTACAGGATTACCAAAGTAACAAAGCATTGCCTTCAGATTACCTGCATCCACATCTTTCTCAAAATATGCAGGAATCCAACCACTCCAGAGATGCCCTTTGTTAAGTTTGAAATTTGGTGCATTATTTGGTGGTTTGGCCTGATCTTCACCCCAAGCTGAAGCGAGTTTCTTTTTACGAATGATGGATGGACCACCAGGTGCATCGAAAACTCCCATGAGACCATTCATGGCAATAAGTGCCTGTGTAGCATGCAGAGTATTTGGAGCCTGGGTAACACCTGTCCAACTATTTACTCCAACAGCTGGCGCAGCAATCGCGAACTCATGAGCCAGACGTGAAATGGTACCCGCTGAGATGCCACAGATTTCAGCTGCCCATTCAGGAGTACGGGCAATGCCGTCTTCTTCACCCATAAGACGTTTTTTGAAGTCCTCAAATCCATAGGTCCACTCTCCAACAAATTCTTTATTGTAGAGATCGTCCTTCACCAGCACATAGCACATGGCCATGGCCATGGCACCATCAGTACCAGGTTTAATTGCAATCCATTCAGATGCGATATTAGCGGTTTCACTACGTCTTGGATCGATAACAACCAGCTTACAACCACGCTTAACTGCTTTTTTCAGATTGGCAACCTTCCGCTGTCCAGCAGATGTGGCCAGTTCATTGATACCAAAAAGCATAATAAATTCAGATTTCTCGTAATCAATCCAGGGACGCTTCTCACTGAAGTTTTTCTCATTGGCCATACGAGCAGGGTTATCACACATCTGACGATGAGTAACTTTATTGGGCGTACCGTAGGCTGACATAACTGCTTCATGACACCAGTTATTAAAGTCATTACCACGATGAAAACCAACCTCTGTTGGATCAATACCCTTCAAAGTATTAACGGTGAGATCAAGTGCCTCTTCCCAACTGGCCTTTCTGAATCTGCCGTTTTCTTTAATCAGCGGGCTCTTTAATCTATATGCAGAGTAGGTGTTGTGATGCGCATTCGCGCCCTTAATACAGAGCCTTCCAGCACCTTTAGGATCACCGGGAAGTCCTTTACAACCAGTAATAATATTATCTTTGACCTTAAGATCCTGGCCACAGAGTCCAAGACAGATAAAACAATGGGATTTAACACTTTTTAATTTCTCAGGAGCAACTGCTCCTTCTGCAAGTGTTACAAAATCATCACCAAGTTCCAACGAAGCCACAGCCTCACTCATATGTTCCAGGATATAGGCATAGGAATCATCGGCGGCCTGCTCTGAAAGCATGGCAAAGCTGAACATGCGCTCGTTGAAAAGAAAACTCATGGTGATCTCTGCAAGTCCACGATAGAATTCAGTTTGCGCTGCACTGGTAAGAACTGCTGAAAACTCAACAACCCAGGCAAGAAGATGATCACGCAGGAAGTCAAACTCTTTAACCTGCTTTACACCTTTATAGGCAGCCTGTTCTGCAAAATATCGCATGAGCTCAAGCTCTGCGGCGATATGGTCATCAAGATCAAGGAAATCTTCATGCTTATGAAGTCCTGTTTTATTCATAACCTCACGCATTTTAACAACGGGTTCCTGCATAACAAGAGGCTCTCTTGAAACGTAGCAGGATTCATATGGAAAGGCGGGATTGTTGCCGGCATTTAGAAAAAGATCAGCATACTCATAACGAAGCTCGTTAAAAACCTCTCCAGCAGTTGCAGACTCAAGAGTTCCACGCATACGGCCAAGACCGGAGCAGAAATCCTGGATAGTACAAACTTCCTGTAATTTTTTTATCTTACCAAGGAATTCCTCTTGTCCCATTTTCTCGATGAGCCACAGAGGAATCTCATCACGATAAAGGGTGGAAAGAAACTGATAAATCTTTGCTCTCGCCAGATTTGTTGCTTTAATATCCATTGTACCTACCTCTCCTTAAACGCTCATCGCGCTTTTATTTCCTCTTGTTTTGAGGACCTTTTCCACTTTTTCTTCCAGTTCATCACGATCAATGGGTTTCACACAATATTCGTCAGCACCAAGACTGATAGCCTCACGGGCGGTTTCAACAGTTGGATAGCCAGTAAGCATAATAGCTTTCATAGATGGCTGAACCTCTTTGAGAAGCCCTAACACTTCGACACCACTCATTTTCTCAAGCTTTATATCAAGAATAGCCAGGTCAACCTTATTCTCTTTTATATGGGCAATGGCCTTATCTTCTTCGGTAAAACAGTGTACTTTATGTCCCTTCTTAGATAGTATTTTCCCAATCAATACGGTTGCATCTTGTACATCATCCAACGCTAGTATTTCAGCCATGACATCTCCCTTTGGTGGTTTGTGTTAATCTAAATTTTCAAATATCTATTGATCAGTTACAGAAGCTGCTTCTTTCAGTGTTGCAGGTATTTTTACATAAAAAGCAGTTCCTTTTAATTCACCATCCTCGCCCTTAGCTGGACTTACAACCTCGATAGTTCCGCCATGCTCCTGCACAATGCCATAGGAGACAGAGAGGCCCAGTCCTGTACCTTTGCCCACAGATTTTGTGGTAAAGAAAGGATCAAAAATCTTTGTAACAACGTCTTCGGGAATACCATGACCGGTATCACGAATTATCGCCACAACCTGACTTGGTTCTTTTTCGTAGTAACAAGACAGGAAGATTTCACCACCACCCTGTTCTTCCATGGCATGGTGTGCATTGTTGATAAAATTGACAAATACCTGACGCAATTTTTCAGTATCTCCTACTATGGCAGGTAAATTATCATTCAAATCACGATGAGCATGGATATGATCCATATTCAGGGAATGTTCAGTTACCGCCAGAACATCTTCGAGTACTTCATTTATAAAAATATCTTCACGAGCACTTTCTGACTGACGGGAGAATTTCAGCAGATCTGCTACAATTTTACGACAGGCTTTTGCCTGACGTTCAATAACCAGCAGACTTTGTCCTTCTTCACTTTCAGGAGTAAAATCATCCATCATCAACTGAGAATATCCGAGGATGACTCCCAATGGAGTATTAATTTCATGCGCAACACCAGCAGCCATCTGTCCAACGGAAGCCATTTTCTCACTGGAAGAAAGCTGTTCCATCATGGTTCTGACACGAGTGAGATCTTTGGCAATTCCTTCACAACCGATAAATTTTCGCTCGTCGTCATAAACTGCATTCGCTGACAAAAGAACGTAAATCACTGTCCCGTCAGACCTTACAAACTCAACTTCAAGGTCTTCAATAAATCCTGCTGATACTATTGTCTCCAGATAGTCATCAAGGTCTTCTTCATTACAGAAAATCTCAGTTAACGTAAGGTTATTCTCTTCTGCCATGGAATATCCAAGCATCTCTAATCCTGCGACATTCATATTCACAAGCTTATTTTCTGCATTACAAAAATAAACCATATCCTTTGAATTAATAAAGAAATTACGAAATTTCTTTTCAGAGACAGATAATTTTCTTGTCCGTCTTTCGACCATGTCCTCAAGATTTGCATTCAGTGCAAGAAGTTCGTCGGCTGATTCTTCAAGTTTTTGATTAGCTGTCTTCAAACTACGCGCCTTTTTCTGAATGGCACGAAATCCTTCTATACCTTTATGATAAAATATACTTACAGCACCAAGAGAGACCATCAACAGAGTGTTGAAACCACCAGAATATGGCGAAAGAACATGCCACTGCTCTGTATTTCCAGAGATTAAAAGTATTTGCTTAAGAAGATGCCCAACTGCTCTCGAAACTGAAAAACAGACCAGAGTCAAACAGAAGTAAAAAAGAAACCCCCAGAGGAAATTTTCTGGCTGCTTACGACTAAGAAGCCAGGCATAGCGAAGGGAAAGAAATGAAAGAACAATGATTACAATAGAGCCACCCATATCAAGAAATATGGCTGGAGACATGGGAAGACTTGTCATACTTCCTCCTCACAACTCTTTTCATAAAGAGATTTCATTGCGAGGTAGAGAAAAAAGAGGGCCGGAACACTGAAAAGATGATCAAGCTTGGTAAAATAATACAGGGTTTTAATAAAATCAAAAGGCCCTTCCAGCCTTGTGGTTAAATAGCCTCCTTCCCGTGTCAAATGGGCATCGGCCACATAGGAAGAAAGAGAGTGGCCAGTAAATGCCACAATATTCCAGAGAACTATACAAACACAAAATATTTGTAAAAAACGCCATCCCTTTGATTCAAATTCACTGCGACGAATATCCCAGAAAAGATAACACATCGCAGCAGTATAAAAGATATGGGCCAATTGATGGACGTACAAACCTTCCGGTGCGCCGTGACTTTGCACAGCCCACGCATTTCCAGGAAACACAGTCAGTGTCAAAAGGAGGAGTAAAGG
>DAOVZA010000213.1 GCA_030635405.1 Desulfocapsa sp. | reverse complement strand
TGGAACGGGCAAAGATGGGGTGCTGCTGAACAGTTACCCTTATTCCAACTTACTCTACAACCAGATCACCAAAATAAGGGAAATTCTGGGCATTCACAATCGCCTCAAGTTTCACATTATTTTTTGCTGCCCAGGAAAGATGCTGCCAGTGCAGAGGGATAAAAGCAGCGTCATCATAGAGAATCTGCTCAACTTCCTGAAGCATTGCACCACGTTTCACAAGATCAGTCTGAGTCTGGGCACCAAGCACCAGCTCATCAACCTTTTTGTTACAGTAGTTTCCTGAGTTATACTGGCCATAGCCTTTTTCCTTATCGGCACACATGACGAGGAACTCGGAGAAATTTCCTGAATCTTCGGTATCGGAATGCCAGCCAATCATCATGATATCCGCAGCACGGTTATCAAATTCAGGCCAGTACTGAGCTTTAGGCATAGTTTTAAGATTTACTTTGATACCAATCTTGGAAAGCATTGTAGCAACAGCTTCAGCTATTTTCTCATCACTGACATAACGATTGTTAGGTGCCAGCATAGACACTTCAAAACCTTTCTCATAGCCAGCTTCTTTCAACAGAGCTTTTGCTTTTGCGACATCAAAACGGGGAGTCAGATTCTCTTTGTATCCAACATAGCCCTTAGGACCCTGCTGACCAGCTGTGGTTGCAGTGCCTTTCATGATTTTCTTTACGATTCCAGCATTATTTACAGCATAGGCAATGGCCTGACGTACACGCACATCTTTAAACTCTGCACGTCTTTCCTGATTAAGCTGAAAGGTAATAATACGTCCACCGGACATGGTGACAAGCTTTACGTTCTTGGACTTTTCAACCATCTTAAAATCCTGAGGAGATACAGGCGTAATGAAATCAACATCACCAGAAAGAAGAGCAGCCACACGGGTGGGATCCTTCTTAATTGGGGTGAGAATAATTTCACTTACGTTACCAGGAGACTTAGCGTCCCAATATGAGGCAAAACGTTTAAATACAACTTTCACGCCCTGCTCACGTTCGGCAACGATGTATGGACCAGTTCCTGACTCATTATCGAGTGCAAAGGAAGTACCGGTTTTAACGATGGCATCTTTTGGCTGTCCAGCTTCATCGGTTCCTGTATAGAATACTGAATCCATGGGAAAGATGTAGGTGGCCATATTCAACAACAGTGCGTAAGGCTTGGCGGTCTTCACATCTACGGTGAAGTCATCAACGGCAACGGCTTCTGTAAATGGTTCGAAAAGTCCTTTGAAATCCTGACTTTTTTTCAGACGATTAATGGTCCAGACCACATCTTTTGCGGTAAATGGATTTCCACTATGAAATGTAACGCCCTTACGGAGATGAAAACGCATGGTGTTAGCATCAATACGTTCATATTTTTCGGCAAGACGTGATTCAAACTTCATATCCTGAGTCCAGCGGATAAGAGGATCAAAAACCATATGAGAATATTGCAGCATACCACCGGAAAGCTGAACGTGTGGATCAAGAGAAACCGGATCGGCATCCATTGCCAGTTTCAGAGTTTTTGCTCCTGCTGTGCTTGTTGCAAGCAGTATAATCAGAAGCAGTGAAACAAACTTCAAACGTTTCATATCGTTCTCCTTCCCTTGTGATTAGGGATAAAAAGTTAAAAAAAATTAAGACTTACTCAGCTATTTTTCTTACACAAGTTATTTTGCTTTGTCACGAAATGATTAGGTGAAACAAACGATATTCATACAGCAAACCAGCATGGATTCCCATTTGTCGTCACAAGCCAAGGCACTTACGTGCATTCTCTGATGTTTGTCGAGCAACAGTTTCAATGGGGACATCACGCAACTCAGACAAAGCATGGGCTATTTCACAAAGATACTCAGGACTGTTTCGTTCTTTATGATGAGACGCGGGAGGGATATCAGGTGAATCGGTTTCTAATACCAGTGAGGTTAATGGAAGTGCCGCCGCAACAGAACGAATTTTCGTGGCACGATCATAGGTTATAGTGCCACAAATGCTGATCATAAAACCTAGTTTAATATAATGGTCAGCCTGCTGAAAACTTCCGCTGAAGGCATGAACAATGCCACCACCTCCAAAATTCAATCTCCGAAGTGTTGACTGCACCTGATCATGAGCCTTACGAACATGCAGCAGCACTGGTAAGCCAGCTTTTTTCGCTATCTTAACCTGTGCTTCAAAGAGTTCTTGTTGGGCTAAACGACTTACGTCCTTTATAAAATAATCGAGTCCGATTTCACCGATTGCTACAAGACTCCCAGTATTCACTTCCTCCTGTAAAGCTGTCAGATCGTTCTTTCCATGATGTGAAAGATACATGGGATGCAGCCCAATTGCCGGATAGAGATCTGACTCCGTATCGGATAATTGTAGAATTCTATTCCACCCAGAACGAATAACACCCGGAAGAACCTGAGCGACAACTCCCGTTTTTCGGGCACGAGCCAAGACGTCATAAAAATCATCCTGAAATACGGGAAGATCAATATGACTATGGGTATCAATCAACTCCATATCAATACTACGACATCAACTCTGTTCGTCCACAACACTCCCGGGCCCTGCAAGGGGACGAAACAATTTCTTTCCTGCGCCACAACTGGGACAACGCCATTCTTCAGGCAGATCAGCAAAGGATGTTCCGGGAGAGACTTTCCTTCTCTTATCCCCTCGATCAGGATCATACACATACCCGCAATCAACTGTTTGACACTGATACATATCTTCTGCACTAGCCATATCCGCTCCACGAATTATCTTTTCACATGACAATGACGGCTCCACCAAAAGTGCTGGCTGACATTTTGCTTTAAACGGGAAGGAACAAGGTAACGGCCTGAACATTCAATATTTCATCTCCATTCACAAGTGTTTTATGGCTTAGAAGCTCTCTTTCTAACACCAAAAACAGTACTATAAGGTATTTCGGGTTCTCTCAAAACAGAAGTACTATTAGCTAAAACCATGGGGCGGATCTGCACTCAACTCATAAGTTGATGTTGGATTTCATTAAAGCCACTGCTTCTTTATTCAAAGGGATTTGATATTCTCCTGCTCTGACCACATTGAAATCAACATAAACAATTCATTTGGCCACAGGTCTGCATAATAAGGACAAGGTCAACGCCTTGCTTGATGCTGTCTATTTCTTGCTGGCTTATGATCTCTTGTTTTTTTCCTATCTTTCATCTCGAATAATATATCTCGCAGGATTACAGGATTCACCAGGGCAAGCCCTGTGTGGTAATGGCTGTCCAGTTGCTACAGGTTCTTTCCGGTAAGGGTGAGGTGGCTATCTGTCGGAGGGGGGAGCCCCCCTTAACTCACGACTTTGGCGAGTGGATCAATTGATGTTTTTTTTGTTCTAAAAACCTATCAAGTAGAATATAATATATTTTGAACATGTACCATATGGTTCCTTTCCGTCAACCGTAAAAACATAAGTGTTATAGTATTTATAGAATATCTCAGACCTACAATGTATCCTTATAATGGTTGAACAGTATGTCATTTCCTAAGAAACTCGCGGCATTACGCAAAGAAAACGGCTTGACCCAGCAAGTTCTCGCAAACAAAATAGACATTCATGTATCTCAGCTAAAACGCTATGAAGCATGGACATCACAGCCGACTCTGGATGTCTTACATAAAATTGCTCTCTCCTTGCATGTCAGTTCAGATGTGCTACTTTTTGATAAGGGTGACAGAGAGCCTGATGACGACTTACAACTTCACTTTGAAGCAGTTTCCAAGCTTGATCCAGATGAAAAGAAGACGATCAAAGAACTACTGGAAGGCACGCTTCTCAAGCATGAAGCGAGGAAAGTTCGTTCTCTAGAGAAACATTTCAACTAAGGGGACGATCATGCCAACAGTCTTACGGATTGGACCGTATCGTTTCTATTTTTACAGTCATGAACCGAATGAGCCGCCTCATATCCACATTGATCGTGACAATCTGTCGGCGAAATTTTGGCTTGAGCCGGTTCAATTGGCCAGAAATCTAGGGTTTTCAGCAAGAGATCTCAGGACTATCGAAAGGATGATTGTTGACCATCAAGAAGCGTTACAGGAGAAATGGAATGGGTATTTTAACGTTGACCGCTGATGAGCGGGTAAAGAGTGTCAGCTTTACAGAAGACAGAATAAATGTTGATCTTATGGATGGCAGGACAATCAGTGCACCCCTGATCTGGTACCCAAGATTGTATCATGCCACTGGTAAACAACTTGCTGACTGGCAGATTAGTGGTGGTGGTTATGGAATTCATTGGCCTGAGATCGATGAGGATTTGAGCACGGAAGGACTTTTACGCGGAGCACCGGCACCAAGTCAACAGCAGCTTGAGGTTGCCTGAGAGAACGTGCCGAATCCGAGCCGATCCTTACGGATGCGGTCCGCCTGGGCTTGGGTTGTGATTCTGAGTGCCGGGCGCGTTGTCGAACCGCTGACTTATCCGGGTTTCGGGGTAGATTGTAGTTGGTTTGGACTTTTGGAAAAGACCGAAACTCCCCGGACTGCACAGGGGAAGCGGTTCCGTTACAGCCCACCACCGTGCGCTCGAAGCTGGGTATTAACTCTGGGGGCACAATGTAACGCCCACTCTTCGGTGGTTATTCCGGCTCCTGCTCTTAGTTTTTTGCGCAAGCGGAGTACGAGGGGGGGCGCGCGCTTGTTATTTAATCGTGGTCTGTCCCCCCCCTTTCTCTCAAACAACCTGTAAAAACAGCGTTTTCTGTCTCTTTCGAACTTTAGTA